>JAKSDE010000467.1 GCA_022360235.1 Cytophagales bacterium | reverse complement strand
TAAGGCGGCTTCGCAGGGCCCTCCTCCATCTCTTGCACAGTTGCGTATAAATTTGAATTATGCTATGGCTTCATATAATCCTCCTTTATACTCGTGGCACACAGTCGTCAGCATATCTCACGACAACATAGGGGCTTTTTGTCTCTGTGTGCCCGTTTTTCTTGTAGACCACACCTAGCTGCTCTTCCAGCCCGTGGAGAGCAAGGTTTAACAATAGGGGAGAGATCGCTCCTCCTTGAGGGGTGCCTGTTGGTGGGGGAGTATATTTCCCTTGTTCGATCACCCCACTGGCTAGCCAGCTTTTTAGCCAAGCTCTGCCTGGAAAGTTCCCTATGCTTTTCATTAAAGGGTTCTGATCGATGTGATCGAACGCTCCCTCCATGTCAAGTTGGAGGATCCAGCTTCTTTTGCCTGCTCCTTTGACCGTGTGGAAGACTCTGCTTATTGCCTCATGAGTGCTTCTGCCCGGTCTGAATCCATAGCGGGTGGCTTCGAATTGAGCTTCCCAATAGGGTTCTAGAGCGGCTTTGACCACAGTTTGCTGGCAGCGGTCCCCTATAGTTGGAAGGCCAAGAGGGCGGAGTTTAGCTTTCCCCCCGGCTTTGGGGAGGTATACCCGCTTGACGGGGCCTACATGTTGGGGACGGTAGGTGCTTAGCGCTTTGTAGAGCATCAAGCGTTCCTGATGGGTCACCGCTGGGTACCCATCTATCCCCGCGGTACGCTTTCCTTGATTGCACTGAGTGACCTGACGGATGGCCAGCAGCCGGTTGGCTGTAGAGCGCATCATAAGGCGCTGTAAGTTGCCTACCTTTTTCAGATCTCCCTTGACTGAAGCACGGAAGATGCGTTGACGCAGTTGACTGACCTTGCGGTGGACTTGTTGCCAGTGGATGGCATTCCAGTCCTGTAGGCAATGATCTAATAGCATTACGTTGGCCTTGGAGGCCTCTCACTTTTCTGTCATTATTCGTCTTCTTTGTAAACGTGCTCTCCGTACGGCCACCAGTCCCAAGTCAGCCTGCTTTCGCAGGACGGCAAAGTTGGAACCGCTAGCTACCGCCTTATGTTTTGGCTGTCCTTTCGGGTAGGTAGCCTTCGCTTTTTGGGACCTCCTCTGCCCGCTGTATCATCGATACAACGGGTTTACCACGTTTACCGCGTGTAAGAAGCACTGGATAGGCTGCTCGAGTAGGTAAGGGGAATCTCACCCCAAACCTCTCTCAGAACCGTACGTGAAACTCTCGCTTCATACGGCTCCTATCATCCTATCAGAGG
>JAKSDE010000461.1 GCA_022360235.1 Cytophagales bacterium | reverse complement strand
GTCTTAGCATTGCTGAGCAGGTTTCCTACTATCGCAGCATTATTGTTGGTGATCGCCTCAGTGAATTCGGTCTTCACACCCCAATGAGCGAGAATTGCCTTTTCTACGTCTGCAAGGTTATTCTCCAGAGCCTCCTTCAATGCCTTGGCAATGGCAGCATCTCCTACTTTTTCTTGCGCTTGTGCGTTGCTAAGGATGACTGCTACTATAGCGGGTGCCTTGTTAACATTGCTCGCTGTAGCTTTAAAGGCCTCTTGGATGGCCTTGGTTGTAATTTTACCTAGGGCCTTATCTAGAATCGTTTTGGTTATATCATCATATTTCTTGCCTACAGCTGTATTGAAGGAAGCTGTTATGTTGTCTGGTGTTAGTTTATACTGTGCACCTGCGTTGTCTAGAATGGCACTTAAGGGAATAACTTTATCTTTCTCTGCACAGTGAGCAACTACTTCTGACAGTAGTTTGCTAGGATCCTCATTTTGCAGCAAACATGCTTCTACTGCCTCAAGGAGTTGGCGAGCTGTATCTTCAAAACTCTCAGGACGCTTCTTGATAAGTAACTCTAGTTCGCCCTTCTTCCCTTCGATTAGTAGTTTGATGATTGTCCCTACCGTTGATGGTCCTCTATAAAATATTCGTGTTTCTTCTCTTTTATAGCAACTTATAGCTACTAAAAAGAAGGTGGTTAGGACGATTAGTATGGCCTTTATTCTGGAAGACATAAATAACTACGCCTTTGAGGCACTCTTATCTATTGATGCAATAGAATTAGAACGCATCACTTCCCCTCTCCTAGTATACCCTTTCTCTATGGCTGCTGTAAATACGCCTTTTACCTCTCCCTCTTTAGTTTTTCTAAGATGAATATCTGTACTGGAGCCTCCTTCGATAACAAATTAAGAATTAAGCAACTCGTATGATGAGACCGTTGTAAAAGTAAATAAGAGTATAGTAAATTATTTTTATATATTGATTTTATAATTGAGCCGCAGGAAAATTCTCCCGATACCCATTAAGCAACTCCTTTGTCTTTGTATCGCCATTCGTATTCGCAATGCCTATAGCAACATCTATATCTTCTTTTATTAGTATTTTATTACTATTTTCTAGAATCGCCTTAATTACTTCTCTTTTGGCTTCTCCTTCATCCTTGGCTTTTTTTACAGCATTGTCTAGCGCAACTTTTACAGTGGTCCTATCTAGTTTACCTCTTGCATCTTCCTGACTTAAAATGGCAGTTACTACCGCAGCATAATTTTTTTCTACAGCAGCTTCCAGCGCACTTTTTATAGTTGCTTCATCTAATATATTTTTAAATTTAGAAAACAAAAGTTTCACTACTTCGGCATGACCACCCCCTAGATTGTCATGATCTCCCCTTATCCCCTCAGTTACCCCTGCGGCCGCTTTAAATACATCTCGTACAACCCACTCAAGGCCAGACTTTTGTACAATTTCTTTTACTATTTGAATATCAAGCATAGCCCTTACGATATCGACATTCCCGCCTGCATCTATCATTATGTATTGTATAATGGAACCTTGCTGATCATTCTGACTTAAAGATCTTATCGCACCTTGTACGTTTCCATTATTTAGTACAGTCTTTATTACCTCTACTTGATTCTTCTTTGCTGCGTCATCCAACACACTAACTCTATTTGTAAACCAATCCACGGTCAGGTCTTGGGTGAGTGTTATCTTATTAAATATAGTATCTACTGTCTCGGCATGACCTTTCCCTCCTGCAACATTTATAGCCTCTCTTATCATATCCATAGCTAGCTTATCTTTTGCTTCGTCATTCTCTAGAATAGCTTTTACTACTGACGTACGTCCTTCTCCCGCCGAAGTTTTAAAGGCGTCTTGGATAGTAGCGTCATCTGTAATTTTATCTTGGGCCTGGGCTAAAATTATGCCTACTACACTGCCATGGTTATTTTGGGCGGCTGCATTGAAGGCTTCGACAACGTTGTTAGTTTGTAGTTGATCTTTTGCGTTATCTAGGATAGCTGCTACTACTTGAGCTTCTCCCTGG
>JAKSDE010000243.1 GCA_022360235.1 Cytophagales bacterium | reverse complement strand
TTTGTAGCAAAAAGGTTTCTTTTTCTACCGTACTGATGGACACGTGGTATGCTACTGTAACTATCATGTACACCATCCATGAGTATGGGAAAATATTTTACTGCCCCATCAAGTCGAACAGGTTGGTGAGTGGAGTAGATCATCAATATCACCCTATTCCGGTCAAAGATTTAGAGTGGTGTGAGGAAGATTTGCCGTGTGGCCAACGCGTTCATTTGTGGAAAATGCATAAAAATTTTCATGTACCACTTTTCCGCATTTCTGCTACCGGCAGAACGGATTTTGTCGTGACCCACGACTTATCTCAAAACTCCTCGCATAGCGTGCAAATCGCGTACGCTATGCGTTGGAAAGTCGAGGAGTTACCCAGAGAATTAAAGCAAACCACTGGCATCGAGTGCTGCCAATGTCGCAAACATCGTATCCAAAGAACTCACCTCGCTTGTGCTTTCCTTGTTTGGGGGAGATTGAAAAATCTGGCTTACAAAATGAAAACAACGATTTATGCTGTTAAAAGCAAACTTTTAGATAATTATATGCGCCAACAATTATGTTCGCCTACTATTTCGATGAGTGGTTTTGCGTAAGTCCTGTTATTATCTTTGTAATTATTGTGAAGAAAAAAAATTAAACGTATGGCTTATGAAAAAACGGTAGCACTCCTCGGCCAGGAGGCAGCAAGTTTGTTAGAACATGAATGTAAAACAGTTTCAAAGGACTTACTCCACCTACCTCATCCTCATTTTGTCGATGAAATATTTAGCACTTCCAACAGAAACACGCAAGTACTAAAAAGTTTATCAAGTATTTTGCGTCATGGAAGATTAGCCAACACGGGGTATGTATCTATTCTCCCTGTAGATCAAGGCATTGAGCATAGTGCGGGTGCCTCATTTGCACCTAATCCGCTTTATTTTGACCCTGAAAATATCATCCGACTTGCTATAGAGGGCGGTTGCAATGCAGTAGCAACCACTTTTGGTAATCTAGCCATGATGTCGAGAAAGTATGCCCACAAGCTTCCTTTTATTGTCAAAATCAATCATAATGAGTTGCTCACTTATCCGAACAAGTATGACCAAATTCTATTTGGGTCGGTAGAAGAAGCTTGGAATCTCGGGGCAACAGCCGTAGGCGCTACTATCTATTTTGGCGCAGAACAATCGAACCGTCAAATTGTTGAAATAGCAGCCGCCTTTGAAAGAGCGCACGAACTGGGTATGGCCACTATCTTGTGGTGTTATGCGAGAAACAGTGCATTCAAGAAAGGGAACGTAGATTATCATGTAGCTGCTGACATTACAGGGCAAGCCAATCATATTGGAGCAACGATTCAAGCAGATATTGTGAAACAAAAGCTTCCTGAAGTAAATGAAGGCTTTCAATCGATTGGCTTTAGCAAAACACACCCTCACATGTATAAAAAACTTGCTACAACGCATCCTATAGATCTTTGTCGTTACCAAATAGCTAATTGCTATATGGGGAGGGTAGGCTTAATCAACTCGGGCGGTGCTTCGAAAGGGGCTTCAGATGTAGCCGAAGCAGTAAGAACAGCGGTGATCAATAAGAGAGCCGGTGGAATGGGATTAATTTCAGGAAGAAAAGCTTTTCAAAAACCTATGAAAGAAGGTGTTGCATTACTCCACGCTATTCAAGAGGTATATTTGACAAAAGAGATTACGATAGCCTAAATTACGGGTTGATTTTAACGGAGTAATAGCTTTAAATTTTTTCTATACTTCATCAATCATTAGGTCGATCAATCACTCAATGCAATTCATGGCTATAGTTCTATACTTTACTGATGAGGAGATGCGTATATTTAGATACTGACACTACGGAATACTAAACTTACCAAAATGGCTTGGTTCAAAAGAAAAAAGAAAGGGATTCTAACGCCCACTACTGATAAAAAAGATACGCCTGATGGCTTATGGTACAAAACCCCCCAGGGAAATATCATTCATACTAGAGAGTTGAGAAGCAATGCGTATGTGTGTCCTGAAGATAATTACCATATAAGGATTGGTTCAAAAGAATACTTTGAAATACTGTTCGATGATAATAAATTCACGGAGCTTGATGCTAAGATAACCTCTGCTGATCCCCTGAAATTTGTTGATAGTAAGCCCTACGTTAATCGCCTCAAAGAAGCCCAGGAAAAAACACAATTAAAAGATGCCGTGAGAACAGCCTATGGAAAAATGAATGGTATCAAGATCGTTATCGCTTGTATGGACTTCAGTTTTATCGGTGGCTCTATGGGATCAGCTGTAGGCGAAAAAATAACAAGAACGATTGACTATGCATTAAAACACAAAACGCCTTTCCTCATGATCTCCAAATCAGGAGGCGCACGCATGATGGAAGCAGGCCTCTCGCTTATGCAAATGGCTAAAACTTCGGCCAAACTCATGCAACTATCAGAAGCAAAGATTCCTTACCTATCTTTAATGACTGATCCAACCACAGGGGGAGTGAGTGCTTCTTTCGCGATGCTCGGCGATTTTAATATTGCTGAACCAGGCGCGCTAATTGGCTTTGCAGGACCTCGAGTGATACGAGAAACTATCGGTAAAGACCTACCCAAAGGTTTTCAAAGTGCCGAGTTTGTTTTGGAACATGGATTTCTTGATTTTATCGTTGATAGAAGAGCATTGAAATCTAAGCTAACTCACTTGTTAGAACTATTGAAATCTTGACGCTCCTAGAAAATCCTCGTCAAAAAGTTGCCTTTAGATGAGCAGGGTATCATTATATGTGTGACACGAGGCGCCATTAGGAGAGCGCTCATAGAACGAGATAGGGCCGCGTCTATGCCCTATTGCCAACTGGACAAACGGGCAACTGTTTAGTGCTAAGCTCCAGTAAAACCCAACCAAAGTAATGAGATGGCACCAAATGGCGGCAAGGCAAAATTGGACGAGGTTGAACAGAGATGAATCTTCAATATCAAGTACCGTGAATACCAAGTTGCGAAACCATATGATACGCAACCAGAAGCTAGGGTTCGATCCCAGTTGCTAAAGGAGCTGTGTGATGGGTAACTACCACGCACAGTTCTTAGGGGGGAAAGAGCCTGCGGGGACACCCACAGGCTCCGACCTACCCGACGTAAAACACAGTATTGAATACTTGTAAGGTAGGCTTACATTGACTTTTTATAAATACAAGCTTATGCAGCTAAGCTATTAAAAGCTACGCAAACTTGCTATTATTATGTCTTCTTTTTCTCCCGCTTGCTTCCTAGTTGATAAACGAAACCTACCTTGATCTTATTGCTCCATTGCACCGCAGGTCCTTCTGTGCCATCATCACGGGTAGTGGTTCTATCATTGTAATACCTGAGTTGAAAAGTAAAGCTAGACGCCAACCAAGGGTTGATGGCCATTCGTATCTCAAAATCCCATTCTACGTCGACTTTTGAAAAAATAAAAGTATAATCAGAGAAGAGTGTTAGACGTGAGATAAGTTTCACAAGCTCAATAACATCTCCTTCAACGGTTCCATTAAACGTAGCTCCATAGTCTACCTTTACTTTTTCTCCAGGTGGTAACACAGATAAACCATTTTCCGCTAAGAAATTATTTAGCACAAAGGTATGACGGACGCCAATAGGTGATAAGCTAAAGGAATAGATAGGCCACTTACTGTAGGTTAAGCCTAGTGCCACGGTAGAGGTAGCAGGTGCCATAAAGGTTGAAACAAACTTTTTTGTTTCTCTGTCATTTACTTTTTCATAGTTATAGCCACGAGTCAATTGGGTCTCAAAATTCCATAACGCAGAAGCACCCCATCGTTTATTGAGCTTACGTACATATGCTGTAGTAAATAGTAGATAGTCAATATTTTTTCGTAAGCTATTTCCAGAGGCCTTCCCTAGTCGTTGGAACCCATATTCAGTTTTTAAGTTGTTCCTCCAGAGAACATTTCCTTTTTCATAGCGTGCTACAAAGTCTAATACACTCCCAATGGCTAAAGAACTTTGCCCTCCATACGACCAGTTTTGTAAGCCTACTTGAGAAAGATCAGCACCCAATCGTAGCCCTACATCCCATTTATCTGTGTCTACATCGTCTTGAGGAGGTATTACCGCTTGGGCAACAACTCGGGTATAGGTAAGTAATAGGAAGCCTATAATAAAAAGTATTCTCACCATCCTGTTTTATGATGACTGTTGACATTCTTCTAGCTGAAGCAGTAAGATGCCTACACTGAGGCCACCATCGGCTTCATAGCTCTGTAAGCTGACAGAGGGCTGTCCGACGCTATATTTTTAAGCTACATTTTAAAATTTTACATCTGCTTAGTTTTTGTCCAGACGCATAGGCTAATATATATAACTCTTAGGAGGGAAGCAACCTTTGTGCCTAGCCTTTCATCCCCACTGAACCCAAGGGGTCTTGCAGCCGTAAATTGATCAAGCTTTTCCGTGTTTTTGAGGGGAGCATTCTTGCTTCTGGAGCTGTAGAATCTTAAAAAATGCTATCAAATTATAAGCCTCCTTTAGATTAGTGGGGTAGAATTATTTGTGCGACACGAGGCGCCATTAGGAGAGCACTCATACAACGAGATAGGGCCGCATCTATGCCCTATTGCCAACTGGACAGTGCGAAACGGGCAACTGTTTGGGGCGAAGCCTCCAGGAAAGCCCAACCAAAGTAATGAGATGGCACCAAATGGCGGTAAGGCAAAATTGGACGAGGTT
>JAKSDE010000106.1 GCA_022360235.1 Cytophagales bacterium | reverse complement strand
TCGGTCTTAAGATCACGATCCTGCTCAATGATCCCGTTAAGTAGGCTTTTGAATTGCTTTGTCGTATGTAATGGCTCCAACTGTTGCAATACTATCCGGTTCTTTTTTTGCTTCAGTACCTCGAGTGCGTCCTCGTCAAAACCGGGTGCTACCAAAATCTCGAAGAAAAGCGAATGCATCTCTTCTGCAGCCGCTTTGTCCACTGTTTTATTAGTGACCAGGACACCTCCAAAAGCAGAAACTGTATCCGCCGCAAATGCTTTTTGATAGGCTTCTTTTACCGTAGGGGCTGTTGCCACACCACAGGCATTGGTATGTTTTAAAATGGCAAAAGTGGTCTCCTGGAACTCTTCTATTAAGTTTACCGCGGCATCAATGTCCACAAGATTATTGTAGGAGAGCTCTTTGCCGTTCAACTGCCGCATCATGGACGAAAGCTCACCGTAAAAGGCTCCTTGCTGGTGCGGGTTTTCACCATAGCGCAATGTTTTTTTCTCACGTACACTTTGCTTAAAACTACCTACAGGTGTATCCCGGTTAAAATAGTTAAATATGGCTGTATCGTAATTTGAACTAACATCAAATGCGCGCGCTGCGAAGAGTTTCCTGTCTTGCAGATCGGTAGCACATTCCTTTTCTGCCAAGATCGCGGCTACTTCTTCGTACTGGTCTCTGGACGAGACGATGAGCACGTCAGTAAAGTTTTTAGCAGCCGCCCGGATTAAAGATATTCCCCCGATGTCTATTTTTTCGATAATGTCCTGTTCCGGGGCGCCGGAGGCTAGGGTCTCTTCAAAGGGATACAGGTCTACCACTACCAGGTCAATAGGCGGTATTTCATATTGCTCGGCTTGTTGAAGATCTTCTTCCAGTTCCCTACGGTATAAAATGCCCCCGAATACTTTTGGGTGCAACGTCTTTACCCTACCTCCCAGGATCGAGGGATAGCTCGTGAGGTCTTCCACGGCAGTGACCGGCACCCCTAAGTCTTCGATAAATTTTTGCGTCCCTCCCGTAGAGAATATTTGGACGTCGTGCTTAGCAAGCAGCTCGACGATAGGTTCTAGCTTATCCTTATAAAAAACAGAAATAAGCGCTGATCTGATCTTTTTGAATGACATGGTAGCTCATGATTTAGGGTCTTTTTCCAAGGATAAGGTCTTTGCAAGACCGGCCAGGTAAGCCCCATACGTGGTAGCGGTTTTTAGTAAATGAAGCGGCAAAGCTATACATTTTTATGAATATTAAGAACGAGCTGCCATAAGTGCCCGAAGAAAGTAAAGTGCTTCGTAACATAGATGGAGCATTG
>JAKSDE010000490.1 GCA_022360235.1 Cytophagales bacterium | reverse complement strand
AGTTTATGGAAGACCTCAGCGATAGAGAAATGCAAAGATTTTTAGAAGAAAATACAGCTGCAAAATATTTTTGTGGATTCAGTATGCAGGAAAAAACACCCCATTTTACCTTGTTTAGTAAAGTACGAGAGCGCATAGGGACCCATCGATTAGCCAAGCTATTTGCCAAAGTAAGGGAGTGCCTCAAAAAGCAGGGCTATCTTCCAGAAGTATTTACGTGTGTAGATGCGAGCCATCTAGTCAGCAAAGCCCACTTATGGAGAGAACGCGATCAAGCCCTCCAAGCCCAGTATGAAAAACTCAACAATAGGGTATTGCCCAAAGTAGCGGTCGATCAGCAAGCAAGCATAGGGTGTAAAACAAGCATACGTTCTGGTACGGCTATAAGAAGCACGTAAGCCTAGACATGCAGACTGGGCTTATCAATAAGGTAGCGGTCACCCCAGCCCATATTCCAGATGCGCAAGGCCTCAAGCACATCTGCCCTAGACAAGGAGCGGTGTATGGGGATAAGGGTTATTGTGTTTCTCCTGCTAGGGTGGAGCTAGCTCGTCGTGGGTGTCATAACGCCACGATCAAAAGAAAAGATATGCAGGATAAAGACAGGGCTAAAGATCGTTGGTATAGCCGTTTGCGTGCCCCCTACGAGCGCGTATTCTCCCACCAACGCAGGCGGGTCAGATACCGTGGAATAGCTAAAAATCAGTTCAGTGAATTCTTCTCTGCGTTGTGCTACAATCTGAAACGGCTGCTTGTGCTCATTGAGGCTGGTCCTCCCCCCCAACTCCAGCTAGCTTAGGGGAGTGGTATGCCTATCGAGCTCTAAAAAAGCTATTTACTCCCATTTAATCCACCAAAAATACAATATATCAGAGAGATCTTTACAGCGTTGCTCAAAGAAGTAGAGCGAACAGCTTTTTACCTGAAAAAAAAGGAGGCTTTTCTACAGTCCCATACTTAAAACGCGGTAGAGCGCGTCGGAAAGGCTAATTTCTTTTTAATGAAGAATTGAGGGACAAGAGAGGGGACACAAACTAATTAGTATACCTTTTATACAGAGCAAAAGAACTTTTTAATACATCTACCATCTTCATATCTTTCTCGGCTGCGTATATTTT
>JAKSDE010000310.1 GCA_022360235.1 Cytophagales bacterium | reverse complement strand
TTTTGTAGCTGTACCCCGCTGTTCCTGGCAATTTTTGTTGCCTTCAATTACTCATTTTTTAGCAAAAAACACAGCTAATTCAATCAAATCAATGATTTGGGGAATACTTCAGGGCCGACTAATCAGGAAGTTCAGAAGGCAACACAATGTGGGCCATTACAGGGTGGAGTTACCTTGTTTTACCACCTCTGTCCCTCCTGAGAGGAGGACCTAAAACTCGGAACTCGGGGCTTAGGATTGAGAAGAAGCCATATTCTGTAGCGCGCTCAGTTCATCTCGTAATCTTGCTGCTGCGATAAAATCTAGTGTACTAGCAGCCTTCTCCATCTTTCTTTTTGTTTCTTGAATGAGTTTTTCTATTTGCGCTTTGCTCATATAAGCCACTACCGGATCGGCTGCAATGCTTGGCTCCTCGTCCTCCCTGTAGTATTTTTTGACTCCTTTCCTATCCGCTACCTTTGTCTGCTCAAGAATAGCTTCTCTCGACTTATGGACAGAGGTAGGTACAATGTGATGGGCTTCATTATAAGCCATTTGAATACTCCTTCTTCTTCTTGTTTCACTAATGGCGGTTTCCATCGACGCTGTAACCGTATCAGCATACATAATCACTTTACCATTTTTATTTCGCGCTGCTCGTCCGATAGTCTGCACCAATGATTTTACATTTCTCAAAAAGCCTTCCTTATCTGCATCTAAGATAGCTACTAAAGATACTTCGGGTAAATCTAACCCCTCGCGTAATAGATTGACTCCTACAAGCACATCAAATATCCCTAGTCGTAGTTCTCTTAAAATTTCTACACGATCTAGTGTTTTTACTTCTGCATGAATATAGCGACACTTCACTCCTGCTCTATCTAAGTATTTAGTCAACTCCTCTGCCATGCGTTTCGTCAAAGTAGTCACTAATACACGCTCTTGCTGTTTTACCCTTACATCAATTTCGTTGAGTAGATCATCAATTTGGTTAGTACTAGGCCTTACATCAATTTCAGGATCCAGTAGTCCTGTAGGACGTATCAGTTGTTCTACTATCACCCCTTCAGATTTTCTTAATTCATAGCTAGCCGGTGTAGCACTTACAAAAATTACTTGGTTAGTCAATGCTTCAAACTCATTAAAAGTAAGGGGTCTATTATCTAACGCAGAGGGAAGCCGAAAGCCATGATCCACCAAGACTGTCTTTCTAGACCGATCGCCCCCCCACATCGCCCTGATCTGGGGAATAGTGACATGGCTCTCGTCAATCACCATCAAGTAATCATCAGGAAAATAATCTAATAAGCAGAAAGGACGCACCCTTGGTTGACGCTTATCAAAGTAGCGTGAGTAATTTTCTATGCCCGAACAATATCCCAACTCACGGAGCATCTCTAAGTCTAATTCTGTTCTTTCCTTGATTCTTTTCGCTTCTTCCCAGCGATTTTCCGACTCAAAAAACTTTACCTGGGCTACCAGATCGTCCTGTATCGCTCGAATTGCTTCTACTAACCTATCTTTACTTGTCACAAAAATGTTGGCAGGGAAAATAGCT
This sequence comes from Cytophagales bacterium, assembly GCA_022360235.1. Lineage (GTDB taxonomy): Bacteria > Bacteroidota > Bacteroidia > Cytophagales > Amoebophilaceae > JAKSDE01. Next base: position 3,288 of record JAKSDE010000310.1, on the reverse strand, counting down.
ACTTCCTGCTCTTCAGAAAGCTTTTCTCCTGTAGCTGGATTAATACACTGAATAGCTTCTATTTCATCGCCCCAAAAGAGAAAGCGATACGCATAATCTGCATAAGCTAAAAATATATCGACCGTATCTCCCTTCACTCTAAAGTTACCCCTATGAAACGTTGCTTCACTTCTACTGTAGAGCATATCTACAAAAGTAAATAGAAGCTTGTCGCGTAAAACCTGTTGGCCCACTCTTAAATGAATAACATTTTTACCAAACTCCTCTGGATTGGTAATACCGTAAATGCAAGAAACAGAAGCTACTACAATAACGTCCTTTCTCCCTGTATGTAAGGCAGAAATAGCACTTAAACGCAACTTTTCAATCTCTTCATTGATCGATAAATCTTTTTCGATATAGACATTAGTGGCAGGAATGTAGGCTTCGGGCTGATAGTAATCATAATAGGAAACAAAGTACTCCACCGCACTCGCTGGGAAGAACTGTTTTAACTCTCCATAGAGCTGTGCAGCTAAGGTTTTATTATGACTTATTACCAATGTAGGCCTATTCAACGCTTTAATGACATTTGCCACTGTAAAAGTTTTGCCAGAGCCTGTTACACCTAGTAATGTTTGTACTTCCTCTCCTCTTTTTACTCCCTCAACAAGTTGCTGAATTGCCTGGGGCTGATCTCCAGTAGGCTGGTAAACAGAATTGAGTTTGAAATGCATCGTTCCTGCTCCTCGCGTTTTTTAGTGTTAAGCACTTTCAGTGAAATAGCGCAACGCTCACTTGATAAGTGTATTATTCTAAATTAAGTTTACGAAAATTATCCTAATTTATCCTTCAGAATTATCTTCAAAGAGGTAATTTACCTAACATCTCTTGCAGCGTTTTAGGTGAATTTAAGAATTAATAAACTGCTATCACTTACAGTTTAATGGCTTTTGTAAAATTTTTTATTAAATTCGCTAGTATTTTAGTCAAAAAATTAAAGTTAGTTGGTTCATGAAGAAAGATATACATCCCCCTTATAATGAGGTAGTATTTTTAGATACTTCAAGCGGATTTAAATTTCTGACACGCTCAACCCTGCAGTCAAAAGAGACGATTCAATGGGAAGACGGAAAAGAATATCCTCTCATCAAGGTCGAAATTAGTGCTTCATCGCATCCTTTTTATACAGGGAAAAAGATTTTTGTAGATACAGCTGGAAGGGTTGAGAAGTTCAAAAGAAAATATAATACCCACAAGAAATCATAAACTTCTTTCCTATAAATTAGGTATCGTTATCATTACAATCAACTACTCAAAGAGATTTTTTGTTTTTTAATACAATATTCTTTTGTTTTAGTTTAGTTTTAAAAAATTGTGTATAGAACGAAAATCATAGGTACTTTAAATTTTAATGTTTTGATACATGAACATCTTACTGTTTGACACACCTGAGGCCAGAAACGCTCTAAAACCTTTCTCATTCACAAGGCCTCTAGCTAAAATTAGAGTAGGGATAGCTACAGTAGAGGAAAAATGGAAGCACCATCTCTCCGGAACCTATTCATTTTTAACGGAAGTCTACCTCAGTAAGAAGTTTGCTTTACAAGAAGATGAAGAAAATTTGCTTATCAATAGCACTATCTGCCCTGACAAAGATTTAGTAGAATCCATTAAGCAGCTGAAGTTAAATGAAAAGCTTGTAAAAGAAAGTACTTTAATGGCCTTTGTTTGCGACAGAGCAACTTTAAAAAAAGCTTCTAGTAATTTTACAGGGCTGAATTTTAAAAAGGTAGATTTTGACGGAACTATCACACAAATAAAAAATAAATGGGATATCTTTTTGCTCAATGATCAAGAGATTCGAAAAGATTTTCAATGGATTTGCCAAGGAAGGACTTCCCAAACAATAGAGGATAAACATACTATTACCTATGGGTTCCCCAATATATTTCTTGAAGAAGGTGTTTCTATACGTGCTGCTATTTTAAATGCTGAAGCAGGCCCTATTTATATAGGGAAAAATGCGGTTATCCAAGAAGGAGCTATTATTAGAGGCCCTGTGGCTATGGGTGAAGGTACGCAAATAAATGCAGGGGCAAAGATACAAGAAGCTACTACCATTGGCCCATACGCAAAAGTAGGAGGTGAGATATACAATTCTGTCATCTTCGGATATAGTAATAAGGCACATGAAGGATTCTTAGGCAATACTGTCATTGGAGAATGGTGTAATCTAGGAGCAGGAACGAATATCTCTAATTTGAAAAATAGTTATGATAAAGTTAAAGTATGGGATTATCATAGAGATGGCTTTGTAGATACACGCTTACAGTTTTGTGGTGTTTTTATGGGTGATCATAGTAAATGTGGCATCAATACGATGTTGAATAGTGGAACCGTCGTAGGGGTAAGTGTGAATCTGTTTGGCGCAGGCTTTTGTGAACAGTTTATTCCATCTTTTACGTGGGGAGGAGCAGACACGCATACAACTACTTATAGATTAAACAAGGCCTTAGAGGTAGCTGAAAACGTCATGAATCGACGTTCGCAGAGGTTGACAGAAGAAGATAAATATATTCTTACACACATATTTCGAGCAACAGCGATTTATAGAATCAAAGCAAACATTTAATGATGCGCTTTGCAGACATTCAAGGACATGAGCATACAAAAAGGCGTTTGATTAATGTCGTTCAAAACAACCAAGTTGCCCATGCACAATTATTTTTCGGCCCTGAAGGAAGCCCTAATCTAACGCTAGCTCTTGCCTTTGCTACTTATCTGAATTGCCAAAATAGGCAAGCTAAGGATGCTTGTGGCCAATGTGCTTCATGTTTGAAAATGAAAAAGTTCATTCATCCAGATGTACATTTTGTTTTTCCTATCAGCTCGACAAAGCAAATCACACGAAAAGATGTGATTAGTGCCAACTTTTTAGAGGCTTGGCGTTCCTTTCTTTATGAACATCCTTATGGCAATGTAAGTGATTGGAGTTATTATTTCGACGGGGAGAATAAACAACTCAGCATTCCAAAAGAAGAAGCAAGGCAAATTTTACAAAACTTAAGCCTCAAGGCTTTTCAGGCAGGTTATAAAATTATGCTTATCTGGCTACCAGAGTATATGCATGTAACTGCGGCTAATACACTCTTAAAAATTTTAGAAGAGCCCCCGCTGCATACACTCTTTTTACTTGTAAGCTTTGACACGGAAGAAATACTGCCTACTATTCTCTCTCGTACGCAGCAACGCCACATCAGTGCTTTTCCAGACGACACGATAAGCGCTATTGTATCTCAGCAGCAT
>JAKSDE010000141.1 GCA_022360235.1 Cytophagales bacterium | reverse complement strand
TATCTATCACTCCTGCTCCCACATCGATCTGTTTAATAGCTAAACCAAATTGTGGGGCTATTCTTCCGTATACTCCTCCTGGTAATGCCATCTTCAATCCAGTCTTTATAAGACTCTTCCCTGAAGCCGGGATAGAGAAATCCTCCACTGATGATAAATCAAACCCTGCAGCACTAGTAGATTTCCTCACTGGAGTCACTGCCTTCTCATGGCATTTCTTTACTCTCCAGATGGGGACCATTCCTAAGCCTAATTGTTTCTGAGGCTCTTCATTTGATCCAGCTCCACTGCATTCTACTGAATGCCACCTTGCTGGCTTGTCCTCATTCTCACCTAAGCTATTGGGAGGAATTTCTTCCCTTTCCCAAATCTTACTGCTTTGTTGGCCAGTAAGACTTTCTAGAGAGCTGGCTGGGCATTTATCTCCCTTATGCCTAGGAGGTTTTTCCTCCTGGGGACGCTCATCTCCCCTTGCCACCGGGCATTCATCTCCCTTTTTGGTGACTTCAGCTTCCAAGTCTCCTATTGAGACACCTGTGTTTACCTGCAAAAAATTATTTAAAATTACATTAGGTTCAGTGCATACAAATTCCCCATCATACTCTATTTCCCCTTCCTCTATCTCATTGCACTGTACCATTTCACTAAAGTCCTTCCATACTTCAATATTTATCTTAATATCATCATTACTATTCACATTTTTATCCATGCAGGTAGACTTTCCATCACTCCACTGTACCCTTAACATCTTTTTATCTTTCTTTTTTTGTTTCACACCCCTTTCTTCATCAGTATTAGGGGTATCCTCTGAATATATCCATTCATCATTAAAATATGGACCTGATGTCCATATGTTCTCCCTCAAGACACCTTTCATGATGTCTTGTTCCTCCATCCTACACTCATATTCATTATGAGTGTGACTACCACAGTAGGCACATCTTCTTTTCTTCTTCTCCTCCTTATTCCTGTGCCAATCTTCGAACTCCTCCTTTCCCAGCTGTAACAATACTGAAAACATCCCACACTCATCATTCAATGGCAACAGCTCACCAGGCAGCTGGTCTGCCTGGCCTACTCGTTTTTTGTCACTGTCT
>JAKSDE010000483.1 GCA_022360235.1 Cytophagales bacterium | reverse complement strand
CCGAGCAAGTCCTGCCCAGCCTGATAGAGGCCAGCAGGGATTCAGATGTTCGTTATGCTGCCAGCGAGGCCCTCTTGGAGGTGGTGAAGGCCGCGCCTGCTCACGCCGAGCAAGTCCTGCCCAGCCTGATAGAGGCCAGCAGGGATGAAGATGAAGATGTTCGTCGTGCTGCCATCTCGGCCCTGGGGGAGGTGGTGAAGGCCGCGCCTGAGCACGCCGAGCAAGTCCTGCCGAGCCTGCTAGAGGCAAGCAGGGATTCAGACTATTGGGTTCGGAGTGCTGCCAGCGAGGCCCTTGGGGAGGTGGTGAAGGCTGCGCCTCAGAACGCCGAGAAAGTCCTTCCAAGCCTGATAGAGGCCAGCAGGGATGATAATGATCCTTATGGGGAAGTTCGTCGTGCTGCCAGCTCGGCCCTTGGGGAGATTTCTCTCCAGCAACTCATTGAGACCTATTGGGCTACTCAAAATCAAGCGCTCATTCCCATTATTGTTCCGCTTATTGCAACTCGACTCTACCACACTCCCCTCATGGTTCGAACTATCCCTAATTCGGAGGAACAGCAGCTTATTCTATACCCCACTGCAGGAAAACCTGTTGTAACGTGGAAGAAACCCAACCAAGAAGTACAGCGCTTTGTGCAACAGATTAAAAGCGCTGCAAAACTAAGGAACTAGCGCTTTGGGGGCACTCCTAAAGCCACAGCGGGGAGACTTGGAAAGCGTTTATACATTGCAGGTAAAAATCACATGACGCACCAAAACCCCACATCGTTCTTTAAAGCTCATATAGGCCTATTTTTTTAGAGAGGGGAGAAAACCTATCTTGATGACTTCTAGCCTCTGAGTAAATGAAATTTAAAGAATTCGGCAAGGTATTTAAACTAAGCTTAAAAGCTATAGGCAGGTTTTACAAATAGAAGTAGAAAATAGAGCGCTTCAGAAAAAACACAGTGCATTTGTAAGGTGTATCGAACAATCAGTATATCCTAAACAAACACTGAAATAAAAGGGGGGATGAGTAGTAGTCGACTCATTTTAGGTAATATTTAACTTATTTTAAATAGATATAATAAATATATGTTATAGATATATATTATGTATATTCTAAATACTTAATAAATTTTAAATTAATACTATTTTAATTTTGCTATCCAATAGCCATAATATGGTAATTTACAGTAAGGGGTTATATTCAGCTAATTTGTCCAGCCAGCTCTTTAAGTGCAGGTAGTACCCTATCGTTTAGCTACAAACTTTTGGGTAGAACCACGGGCTAATAAGGCTTCTATTTCAGCTCTATAGTAAGAGAGCTTACTTTTTCCAAGTCCTTTGGTTCTACCAAGGCCTTTCTGTTTCCTAGCTGCTAGCGCCTCCCTGGTTCTTTGGGAAATGAGCGCTCGATCTATCTATACAGCCATAGAAAAGGCCAGGGCAACGATTTTACTTACATTCAAGCATATTTCTGCCCAGTCTAGAGGGCTCACTGACAATTAAAGCGTCGCCATCAGACAGCTAATTTTTCATAACCGGACCTTTTTACACGAGTGATCCCAACGACTCAATATGTCCCCCTGAAGGAGATTAATAAAACGGCCTGCTCCATACAATTAGAAATAATAAATGGTAAATTGTACAACATAGGTGGGTATACAGCTAAAATATTCGAGCAAAAGTATGATTTAGGAATGGATAATACTTATCTTTGCACTTAGAACATGGAAAAGCAACTCATACAACACAACGCGATTACCGAGGCGCACTATGAAATGAGCGCCCTGGAAAAGAACATTGTTTATATGCTCACGCGTGAGCTCAAAGAAGATGATCCACCGGGGAAGGAATATGTGGTGGCTCTTGCTGACTTGGAAAAAGCTGTGGGCAGAATCGAGAGGAAGGAACTCGAAACAGCAACAAAGAATCTAATCCGCCGATCATACCACATCAAAGATAATGGGGACACGCTGATAGTAAGTCTAATGACAGTGGTTGGGTATGATGCTACGGGGAAAGAGTTACGCATAAAAATATCCCCCAATATATTGCCCTATTTCCTAGCCCTAAGAAACAAAACTACACCCAATTCTAATTCAACATCGCTTTAAGTCTCAGAAGCAAATATTCTAAATGTCTCTACGAAATGCTTTCCCAGTATAAGGAAGCGGGTGAATTCAATATTCCAATAGAAGAGCTCAAATAGCAGTTGAAACTGATCGATAGGAAGAGAAAGATAGAAAAGTGCAGTGATTTTATCCTCCCTAGAAAGTGTATACTGGAAGTGGCTCAAGACGAACTTTCTAAACATACCGACATCACTTTCAGCTATAAGGCAACCAAAACAGGAAAAAAATATACCCAACTCAATTTAAGATAGAAAAAAGTCTTAGTAGAGAAGAGATAGAACTGCTCAAAGGCAGCGTGGAGCAGCCGAAGCAAATTGATTATGTTCGAACTTAGTTCTAGGGAGAAAGCAATAGGGGAAGAAATATCTTCTAGATAAAACCTATGATTTTTGACAATGCTAGCTACTTATCCTTGCTGATCAAACGAGTCTATCTGCTGCTCATGCTGGCCTTGATAATTAGGACTTGACACGGTGAAAAACAGTAGCTCCATTTACAGAAACTTTCTTAATAAGATTACTAGACGTATTGCTAAAGAGATTTTACTTACCCTATAGTAAAAGGAAGAATTTTGTTATTTACTAATATTTAGTGCTTAATAAGTCTGTTTTTTGGTATCTAAATCAGGGTGAGTATATCGTTATTTTAAAACAGTTTTTTTGCCCAAATCTACTTACCCTACCTACCCTACTTACCCTATGAAAAACAATTTTCTTGTTAATAAAAAAATGGGAATAAGTATTTATTTAATATTTATTTAGTATATTTGTAATACGTTTAGAGTCTATATTTAGTAACTTTAGTATATAATTTAAGTAACTATTTTATTTGAAATAAATAATATGATCTATTCAACGGATGGCATAAAAGGAGGCTCAGGAAAATCTACGATTGCTACTAATTTGGCGATTATACTTTCTCAGTCTAGCAAAGATGTTTTGCTAGTAGATGCAGATGATCAGGCAACGGCATCGTCCTTTACAGGATTTAGAAGTAAAACCAAACAAGGAGGTATAGGCTATACGTCAATTCAATTGGCAGGGAAAGCTGTTAGAGAACAGATTTTAAGATTAAAAGAAAAGTACGATGATATAGTAATTGATGTAGGTGGAAGAGATACAACGAGTCAGCGTGCGGCAATGAGTGTTGCAGGTATTTTTTTAGTGCCTTTTCTACCCAGATCATTTGATATTTGGACACTTAAAAGTGTAGTCAAAATTATTGAGGAGATGAAAATTGTGAATCCTACCTTGAAAGCCTACTCTTTTATTAATAGAGCGGACTTTAGAGGTAGTGATAATAAAGAAGTAGAAGATTTTTTAAAGGAGGAAAAAATGTTGGTTTTTATAGATACCCCTATAGGTAATAGAAAGGCATTTTCAAATGCTGGTTCCCAAGGCCTTGGGGTTACAGAAGTTAAACCCGTCGATCCCAAAGCAGTTGAAGAGTTTCATAAATTAATAACATATCTTACTAGTATATAAGTGATATATTTATTATATATTTTAATATATTTGAAATATACTATTTTAGTACCTTAAAAATATTATTATGGCTATATCAAAAAGTTTACCCGATGAATCAATCACTCATTTAATTAATAAGGGTGGTGCTGTTGTAAATGAGCCAAAAGGAAAAAATGAGGCATCTAAAGAGGTTAAATTAAAGAGTATGCAATTAAAATTGCCTGCTGTATTGATGGAGGAAATTGATAAGCTTTGTTGGGATAGTGAGTACCAGGTTAGAAAGCCTCGTCATAGTTGGATTGTAGAAGCTATTTTGGAAAAGGTAAATAGATCTAAGCATTCTTGATT
>JAKSDE010000373.1 GCA_022360235.1 Cytophagales bacterium | reverse complement strand
TGCTTGTTCCTGCTGTTGCTTGCTCCCCTCTTGTTGAAAATAGCGAGCATCCAATCTTTGCAGCTTTCTGATGGATTTTCCCTGATCGCCCTCATGAATCTTCCTTGTCTGTAAATTTTCTAACCTACTGCTGCCATGACCTATCACTGATTGCTCTACAAAGCAGGGCTATGAAGGGTCCTGAGTTACAAACTCAGGACAGCCATTTCGTCTTTTATGGATAAAGTAAGGAGAGCTGGGGCTCAACACCCAAAAGTTATGCTAGGATGAGGGATACTTTTTTGTGCTAATTCCCTTAGAAAATATTACTTCAGGGCCGACTAAGTAAAGGTAAATCATCTTCACTTAACCACCGCGCCATTGCTCTACCCTACCTGAGTTCTGAGTTTGGAGCTTCGATATACTATATATCCAGTCCGAACAAGAACTATGAACCCGGAACCAATATATTTTTTATAAATGAATGATACTACTTATTATTGGGGTTAAATATTTCCTTGATCATTTATCGAAAAAGTAAAGAATATGGAAAAGTTGGTTATGCTTACCCAATTTCTATTGGGTTTGTCAATTATTGTAGGATTACATGAGCTAGGACATATGCTTTTTGCTAAACTTTTTGGTATGCGGGTCGAAAAGTATGCTATTGGCTTTCCTCCTAAAATCTTTCGTTTTAAATGGGGAGAGACTGAATACTCGCTAGGTGCTATACCGTTAGGAGGGTTTGTAAAAATTTCAGGCATGATTGATGAATCGCTTGATACAAAAAGTCTATCTAATGTGCCTCAACCGTGGGAGTTTTGCGCAAAGCCTGCTTGGCAGCGGCTCTTAGTAATGATGGGTGGAATTCTTTTTAATGTCATCTCTGGGGTCATTATTTTTATATTAATTGTTTTTTCCTTAGGAGACACCTATATACCGAAAGATGAGTTGAATAAACATGGCCTCATCCCTAATGTAGTAGGGAAAAGACTAGGCTTTCAAGAAGGGGATAAGATCATCAATATCTGTGGAAAAGACTTTGAAAAGTTTTCTGACATCATCAGTCCTCAGACGCTACTAAAACGTAATGGCTACTATACTGTTTTGAGAGATGGGGAGGAGGTAAGAATAAACATTCCCCCTGATTTTATAGAAGAACTGGCAACTTCAAAAAATGAAGAAAGTTTTGTAGAACCTTTAATACCCTTTCAGGTAGAACATATTCAACAAGGAAGTAATGCTGAAAAGGCTGGCTTACAAAAGAGCGACAAGATTATTGAAGTAAACGGAGAAAAGGTTATTTACTTTCAGCAACTAAGAAATGTTCTAGAAACATATGCTGGAGAAAAAGTAACCTTAACCTATGTGAGAGATGATATAGCTCACCTTACTGTAGCTGAAGTCGATGAGACGGGGCGTCTTGGCTTTCAACCAAAGCTTTTACTCTCTTACGAGACTAAAAAGTATTCGCTAGGAGAGGCAATTTCAATAGGGACTTCGAGGGCATTTGGGGTTGTCTGGACCAATGCAATTGCTTTGGGTAAAATCTTTAGTGGACAAGTTTCTGCTTCTAAGTCATTGAGTGGACCTATAAAAATTGCCCAAATTTTTAGTGATAACTTTGACTGGATTCACTTCTGGAGTATTATTGGCTTCTTATCAATGGTTCTAGCTTTTATCAATTTTTTGCCTATCCCCGCTTTAGATGGCGGGCATGTTCTATTCTTGGTTTATGAAATAATAGTAGGACGTAGCCTTCCTAATAAATTTTTAGAAACTGCACAAAAAATCGGCTTAGCACTCTTACTAAGTTTAATTATTTATGTTATACTAAACGATTTGTATAACTTATTTTAATAAATTACGCGTCATTCTACCGCCATAACATCTTTGATGTTGGGGTGGTGATGAATAGCGTATAATGTTTATCCTTGTTGCTTTTAGATAGAAGGATGTAGTAAAATTTACTAAAATAAGGTCTTCCCTTTACTTTGGCATACCAATTGCTCATATCTATTTTGGAGGGAGTGTTGAAAAATTGGGTTAAATTTTGTATAATCGCATAACTTTAAGATGCACGTTTTACTAACACTCACTTGAATAAATGGCAAAACCCAGGCAAGTAGTATGCCTAGAAGAATTATAGGGACACAAGATCATCCTTAGAGAAATTTTTTTCCTTGAGTAATGGAAAGTAAAATACAAAGATGCTAAAAGCGAGGGGATCTTCACGCGCTTTCAATGTTTACTACTCCAGTTGATGGAAGTTTTAAACGATGGCGTGTTAGAAAAATATGTACAAAAAATAAGGCTACGTAATATTTGTGTGGCTTTAATTTGAAAAGGCTTCTTGTGTTAGGCGTTTCGTCTTTCAAGGTGGCCTATAAGCGAATAGGTGTGTCCTTTTGTCAAGGATACATTATCATAAAAGTATAATAAAAAGTTAATAAGTTATAAAATAACTACTTTTCTATGAATTTATCCATTCTATTGCTCAAAAACAAGAAGTTTTTATTCATAGCAAAAACTTATAAGCAAAATTTAACACTCCTTAGATGAATATCTAAGAAAACAGGTATAGTAATTGTGTGTGATATAATATTTTAGCAGATATGAACTTTAAAGGACTTTCCTATTTTGACCCTACTTCTTTTTCAGTCCCAGAAGAAGAGGAAAAAGAAGAGTTAGAAGATATGATACAGTTAGTTGTGGCTAAAAATGGTGAGGAAGAAGATGAAAAAGCGCTTCCTGAAATTTTACCTATACTAGCAATCAAAAATACAGTTTTGTTTCCAGGAGTTGCTGTTCCAGTAACGACAAAACAACAAAAATCAATCCGTCTTGCCAAGAAAGCTTATGAGGCAAAGAGTATGCTTGGCGTAGTAGCACGAAAAAAGGAAGAGCAGGAGGATATCTTTCATGTCGGGACAATCGCCAAAGTCATCAAGGTAATTAGGTTCTCTGATGGAAATACGACCATTGTATTGCAGGGTAAGCAAAGATTTCAGATCGATGAAATAGTGGCAAGAGAGCCAAACCTTCTAGCACGTATCCATATTTTACCAGAGATAATCCCTAAGCCCCCCCAAAAGAAGGTACGAGCTTTGATGCAGTCTCTTAAAGAAGTAGCAGGGAGAATTCTTAAACTAAGCCCTGAAATTCCACCTGAAGTACAAGTTGCTTTAGAAAGTGTTAATAATGCTGAATTTCTAACGTATTTTTTATCTTCTAATATTAGTGCCGATGTAGCTTATAAACAAAAACTTCTAGAAATCGATGATAATAAAGAACGAGCTACCTTATTATTGAAGTATTTACTAAAAGACTTAGAAATTATTGAACTCAAAAAAGAGATTCAAAATAAGGTACATACTGACATTGATCAGCAACAACGTGATTACTACCTAAGGCAACAAATTAAAGTACTACAAGATGAGTTAGGCGACAGCGGAACGCGCAGTGAAATAGAAGAATTACGTAGTAGAGGTAGAGAAAAAAAATGGCCGAAGGAAGCTGCTGACTGCTTCAATAGGGAATTAGAAAAAGCGGAACGCCTAAGCCCGCATGCAGCCGATTATCCTATTCTCATTAATCACGCTGAACTGCTAGTAGAGCTTCCGTGGGGTGAATTGACCAATGATAACTTTCATCTGCAACAGGCCGAGAAAGTCTTGAATGAAGATCATTATGGCCTTGAGAAGATCAAAGAACGCATATTAGAGTATTTAGCTGTACACAAACTCAAGCAAGACATGAAAGGCCCTATTCTATGCTTGTATGGCCCTCCTGGTGTAGGTAAAACCTCCTTGGGTAAGTCGATTGCAAAAGCAATGAATAGAAAATATGTTAGAATGTCATTAGGAGGTATTCATGATGAAGCGGAGATTAGGGGACATCGAAAAACTTACATTGGGGCGATGCCAGGTAAGATTATGCAAAATATTAAAAAAGCGAAGTCTTCTAACCCTACTTTTGTGTTGGATGAAGTTGATAAAATGAGTACTGATTTTAGAGGGGATCCAGCTTCTGCGCTATTAGAAGTACTAGACCCTGAACAAAATAATGCCTTTATAGATAACTTTCTTGAGGTACCTTATGACTTATCTAAAGTCTTATTCATTGCAACAGCAAACTCCTTGGATACAATTCCCCATGCTTTGAGAGACAGGATGGAGGTCATTGAGGTTAATGGGTATACATTAGAAGAGAAAGTAGCCATCGCTAAAAAACATCTGTTCCCCAAACAAAGAGAGGAACATGGCTTGAAACCCGAGGAGGTAAGTATCCACGAGCATGCGATTGTGAAGGTCATCGAACACTATACAAGAGAATCAGGTGTGAGGGACTTAGAACGCAAGCTAGGGCGTATGGTTAGAAAGGTGGCAAAATCTATTGTCGTAGGAGAGGATTATCCAAGAAAAATTAAAAAGACTGACGTTACTAAACTCTTAGGAAAAGAAATATTCGATCAGGAGATATATCAGCATAATACCCCTCCAGGCGTGGCTATCGGCCTGGCATGGACATCAGTAGGAGGAGAAATTCTTTTTATTGAGTCAAGTTTAAGTAGAGGCAAAGGAAAGCTTACACTCTCAGGGCAGTTGGGCGAGGTAATGAAAGAGTCTGCTATTACGGCACTGTCCTATCTTAAATCATATGCTGATGCTTTAGCATTAGACTATAGAGTTTTTGAAAATTATAATCTACATATTCATGTTCCTGCTGGCGCAGTTCCCAAAGATGGACCTTCTGCAGGTATTACTTTATTTACCTCGCTCGTCTCGCTATACACCCAACGAAAAGTAAAGGATAAGTTAGCAATGACAGGAGAAATTACTTTGCGAGGTAAAGTATTGCCGGTAGGAGGGCTTAAAGAAAAAATATTAGCAGCTAAGCGCGTTGGCATAAAAGAGATTATCGTAAGTGCAAAGAATCAAAAGGATATTGAGGAAATTAACCAAGATTATATTAAGGACTTAGTATTTCATTATATAAATGATATTGAAGAGGTAATTCAGTTAGCACTTCAACCACAGAAGGTTAGTAATGCAAAGGAATGGACGATAAACCTTGAACAACATGAAAGATCTGGTGCAACGGTTAAGGATTAGCTTTCAATAGATAAGCTTTTGAAGCTATCAACGGGGATGAGGCCTAGAGAAACAGGGGATCACAACAGCAGCTTTTTTTACTAACCAAAAGAGCTACAAAGAAAGTTTAGAGACACTACCTATAATAACTAAAAGGTTTTATTGTAACATTTAACATAGTAATATGCTTGAAAAAGAGAAATATTTAACACCTAAAGAAATTGTTAAGAAACTTGACACATACATTGTCGGACAAGAAGAAGCAAAACGCGATGTAGCTATTGCTTTAAGAAACCGATGGAGAAGAATGAATGTCAAATCTGATATTCAGAAAGATATCGTTCCTAACAATATTTTGATGATTGGTGCTACGGGAGTGGGTAAGACAGAGATCGCCAGAAGGCTGGCTAAGGTAGCGGATGCACCTTTTATAAAAGTGGAAGCTTCAAAGTTTACAGAAGTAGGTTATGTAGGACGTGACGTGGAGAGTATGGTAAGAGACCTCGTTGAGCAGTCTTTAAATTTGGTAAAGGAAGAAAAAGAGGAAGAGGTAAGAGAAAAAGCTACACAAATTGTAGAAGATCTTATTCTTGATGCTTTGATTCCTCCTATCAGCAGCATCTCTAGTAATCCAGAAAGAGATACTACTATCATGCCTACTGACCAAGAAAAACCTGAAGACTTAAATGCCAAGACAAGAGAATGCTTTAGAAAAAAAATTCAAACAGGCGAATTGGACAATAGAAAAATTGAGATTAACGTGAGCCAAACTAACACAACAGGTATTGGTATGGTGGGCGGGGGCATGATTGACGAAGCTTCTATGATTAATCTTCAAGATATGCTTAACAACATTTTGCCTAAAAAATCAAAGAAAAAGAAAGTCACTATTGCCGAGGCTAAAAGGATTTTGCTAGAAGAGGAAGCTTCTAAACTAATTGATATGGACTTAGTCAAGGAAGAAGCTATTAGTAAAGCAGAGGATACAGGTATTATTTTTATTGATGAAATCGACAAGATAGTAGCTAACGCTACTAAAGGAAGCAGCCCTGATGTAAGTAGAGAAGGTGTACAGCGAGACCTCCTGCCTATTGTAGAAGGTAGTGCTGTGAATACCAAATATGGCATTGTCCATACGGACCATATCTTGTTTATTGCAGCAGGAGCTTTTCATGTAGCCAAGCCTTCTGACTTGATTCCTGAGCTACAAGGTAGACTTCCTATTAGGGTGGAACTGAATAATCTGACGAAAAAAGACTTTTTTTTTTTTTT
>JAKSDE010000365.1 GCA_022360235.1 Cytophagales bacterium | reverse complement strand
GTTATGGGGTGGAAAAGTAGATAAAACCACCCTATGAAAGGGAAAGCTAATTGATAAGAGTTTTATCCACTTTTCCACACCCAGTAAGGGCTTGGAGTTGAGTGGCAACACTAACAGCAAAGCATTAAATTATAAGTTTTAAAGCTATTTTTTTCAACTAAAACAAAGTATTATGAACAAAAAATATTTGACAAACAGCATGTAAGCTAACATAAGCAGCATGTAGGATAGCGGCACATTATACACGGCTGAAAGCATTATAAAGCTTAGTGCTCGACTTAATCCGCTATCCTATGATTACTAGTAAGCTCAGCTGAAAGTTCAGGTAAAACCTATTATTAAGGAGTTGATGTGCTAGTAATCGTCTGCTGCTTCCATAGCTTGCTAATTTTGTTCAGTATTGGTTGATGAGACTCAATTAAAAAATATGACAAAAAATATACTCAAAAGCTTGGAAAATCCATGAAAGTCAAAAAAGGTGGATCTGGACATCTTTTAAGGGTTAACATATAGTCACTCACGTGCATTATCAAACGATCCTGATCGATGATGATGTTATAAAGTCTTCTTCCTAGCAATTCATAACCGGCATAGGCCTCAAACCTGATCACCAGCATAGGTCCTTGCTTCGATTTTATTTCATAATGAAAGTCTTCAAGAAATTCCTCAAAGGTATAAGTCTCGCAAAGGTAGCGGGGATGATTATGTTGAATCTCATCGATCACTAAATACTTGGCTCGAAACTCAATTTGTTTGCCAGCCAAGGATTGATAGGCTTCTTCATTAAAACAATAGATACCACTTGTTGGCTCCATAAATCCATCAATTTCCCATTTTCCAAATAGATCATTTAGAGATGGTGCTGCTAGACTTTGGTGGTTTAGACTCAATAGTAACATCCATAAAATCGTTAGCTTCTTTATATATTTCATATGATTAGCTTTTTAGTTATTTGTCTTTTTTTGAGGGAGCTGGATGACCAAAGAACAAGTCAAGTTCTTTTTGTCGTCTCTTTATCAAACCGGGTAATACTTTATCCCCTCCTTTACAAAACTCGGACCACTCTCTTCTCAGATCTATCTCAAATTGTACCAATTGTTCTTGCGTCATACTAGCTTTGTTTTTAGCAAAATTTTGAATAAGTCGTAATGTTTTAGAGGTTGCAAAATCTAATTCTTTAGTGTTCTTATCACCAGGGCCTACATTAAAAACAAGAGATACTACCGCATCATACTGGTTCTGGGTTAAAGAGCCTTTCTCAATAAGACCCTTAAGCGGCTTAATAGCAACCCGTTTAATATCTTTCTTTAAAAGTTCTTCGGCTTGAGCAAGTGTTACGCGATCAAGCTTTTCTCCTTCTCTCAACAAGTGTCCAAAGCCTATCGTACTTTTGTTTGCAGGGCATTTGTATACTTCAAGTCTACAACCTTCAGCATCTTTTATCAACTGTATACCCGCATATACTACCTCTAAACTTCGCCTTTATATTCCTTAGTTCATGTAATAATAAAGCGTCACTACTACCATATCTTCTCTTCTTTCGAGCATAGCAAAGAACTCAGGGTAAGCATCATGAGGAATATTTATTTCATATTTGTCATTAATCATTAGTTTCTTCATTCCTTGTGCCCAGTGGGCTTTTTCAATAACTGACTTATACACTTCAAAATCTTCCTTACCTAAAAATTGCTGCCCAAAGTTTAGTAAATCCTTTTGCCAATATGATATAGACTCCTGCCCTGCAGAGGGGAACATAGTAATTTTTTTTGCTTCCATGCCGTAGCTTATACATGCCCATTTCTTCACAAAAACATACTCTCCTGTTTTCATTAACACTGTAGCTGTTTTAGTGTCATCAGACCAGTTATAAGCTTGTATTGCCTTATTCTGTTTTAAAAAATCTTCTGTAATAGAACTGGGATCAAATATGCATTCATCCTGTTGAACGTTAGTCCAAGAAGAGAGTAACCATAAAATTTATATGCTGATAACTTGGCGTATCATTCTCATTTTTTATCTGTTTTTTGAGGTTGTGGTATCTCTATGTGAAACACCTCATTTTCATTTAATAACCTAATATCTGGATATGCTTCAATTGCACGTCTGAACTCTTCAGGGTGAGCTAATCTCCTAATAGATATATCAATTACATTTAAAATGCTCGGATTCGCAGCATGTCTTGACACAGTAGATGGTCCCAATTCATTGATTTTATTTGTCATTGCAGCCTGTATCTCAGCGGAAGAAGCTCCCTTTGCTTTCATAGTTTCATATACGTCAATAACTGCTTGTCCTGGGGGTCTATACACTCTTCTTTGTTGGGCTAGGTCCCTTTCAAGGTTGTTAAACATGGCACGAGCTTGTTCTGCTGGCCCTCTGGCTGTACTGGTTATGTAGATAAGATCATTACCAGAGGTAGTACCTACATCCTTTAATATATCTCTTGAGTAATCAGATATAACAGAAGCATCTACACTTGGCCCAAACTTTATCCCCCCGTCTTTCGGCTCCTTACTTTCCTTGCGTTCTTTATCCGTTGCACTACTAGATGATGGGCTGGTGTTGCTGCTATTTGTGCTGCCACCACCCCCCGCATACAAGGCACCGGCACGTTTTTGGCCGAGGGTAAGGGACTTACCACTGGGTTTATTTTCTGATGGACCTGCCTGGGCGTCTTGATGCTTGGGAGCTTCTTCTGATGGATCTGCCTGAGTGTCTTGATGCTTGGGAGCTTCTTCTGAGCTAGGCGGCGCTTTCGAAGCTGCTTCCTTAGAAGCGCTTGCTTGCAACTGTTCTTCCGCTACCTTGTCTGCTTCAGCAGGTTGCTTGGCTTTTTTACCCTTTATTTTGGCAATAGCGTCGGCAAGGTTGTGTACCCGTCTTTTGGTGCGGTAGTTTTCCATATCCTCACTGACTTTTTTTGTAGCTTCTTTAGTTATCTCTTCTACACCCCAGTTCACCACGCTCCCAGTGACAGGGCGGACTAGCTCGCTTTGTATGGTATGGGTCAGTTGACCTGTTATACGGTTACTGAGTACCCGACAGATCTTCTCTTGGGTGGAAGGATCACAATACTGTTCTCTAAGAGGGGTGGAGCTTGAAGGCTCTTTTGATGTATGCTGACTCCCTGCACGCACTTGATGAACCGGGATAGCTTTTACTTGCGATTCGTCTTCTGCATCACAACCAAAACCCTCTACACAGGCTTGGACAACATAGTATTGGGCTTGTGGGGAGGCGGCTTGCTCCTGGAGGGCTATTTCTTTTTGATGCTGCTCTATTTTGTTGTTAAACTTCTTCAAGAAATTTTTGGTAAAGGTGACTATCTTTTCCAATGCTTTAGCCATGGAAGCACGTTGGATCAATTTTCTTGCGCCTGGTATTTGATTACTGGCTACTCCTTTGGCTATTTCACCCAAGGCATAGCTCCACTCACTCCTCTTGTGGTTGAGGAGTTCTAACCCTTCGCGGATGAATACTTCTTGCCAGTGGTTGTTTTTATACTGGTTATCGAGCGCTAAGGCTTTTTGAACCAGTTGATTGTCATTCAGGAACCGCGTGATGGTGTTTTTTACCTCTTCAGCAATTTTATTTTCTACATTGCTAATCAATGCATTGTCTGCTGCATAATCGGCCAGCACATTCAACCCTTCTTTGAGTATGCCTTTGCCAAAGGCAAGACCTGCATATTTGGTGGCGGCTTTAAGGCCATCTTTGCCTATATCGCTACCAAGGCTACCCACGTTTTTGAAGGTTTTCCCGACATCTTGAATCCCTTGTTTGAAGGTTTTCCCGACATCTTGACCTTGTTTGACGGCTTTTCCGACATCTTGACCTTGTTTGGCGGCTTTCCCGATCGCTTTAATCCCTTTTTTGACTAAGTTCCAACCGGCTGACGCAATGGATACCGCCAGACGGATGGCTTTCTGCAGCTTCCATTCTGCCCAACTAAAACCCTTACCAATGGCAGCTTTGGCAGCAGTCATCAGATCAGATACGCCTTCTTGGATAAGCGCAGGACCTAATGAACCTGCTGTACAGGCTGTGATAAGTATTCCTGCTCCTGTTTGTACAACGCCAAGCAGCGCCACAATGCAAACTTTCCACCAAGGTGGCTTGGGTTCCTTTTCAATAACCGTAAACAGGTGCGTCAAACCATTCACCTCAGCTTCCTGTATGGCTTGTTGGTGATCTTCTTCTGCATCCTCAAAGACTTCTCGTAAGCTTTTGTTGGTTAACTCTACCTCCCATCCCTTTTCCTGCGCCCCGTTGATTACCTGGATAGCTGCGTCAATGTAATTCTCTTGTTGGCTGAGAATATCAAGTTGGTGTTGCACGTGCATAGAGAGGCGTGACTTCTCCCCTTGACCGAGCAAGGCATGAAGACTCAACAGCGTAGGTCTATAGGATGTTTCGAGTAATTTTTTGGCAGCTCGCAATTCACGTTTGGCATTTTCTTGGTTACCCCCATACCTATACTAAAACTAAGTTAAGTTGCGAAGTTTATAATTTGGAAATTATCATTAATCTGGGTTTTAAGTTTCGGAATTAGCTCCGGAAGGGTGAGCTGAAAAAATTCCGCAAGTTGCTCTCCAAACTCTTGGGCACTGCTGAAATAACGATTCTTACGGGCATGCTCACTCATCACTTTCCACAAGCGCTCTATGGGGTTCAGATCCGGACTGTAAGGCGGTAAATAGGGCAACTTAATTCCTTGCTTCTTAGCCAAGCACTGTACTGAGGCTGACTTGTGATAACCAGCCTGATCTAAGATTAC
>JAKSDE010000115.1 GCA_022360235.1 Cytophagales bacterium | reverse complement strand
TAGTGTCATGTCAAGCCTCAAATAACGGCCAACCCGGGGTATCTTTTGCGGGATCTCTGCGTTGCAAAAAGACTTACGTAGCTATGGCTATGCTCGTTTTTTGCGCCTTGACCTCCCACAAAATCTACGACCACCTTACCCGCCATTTGAGGCTTGACATGACACTAGGTGTCTGCCCTCCACATGCTACTTAAATTTTCAATGATGTGCTAATTCATATTTCAATAACCTCAACTCGATTTAAAGTCATTGTCGCTTGGGCTTAAAATGGGGTTTTGAATACTTCCACAGTTTTTAAACTGGGCAGTAGCTTCCGTTCTACGACACAGCAGATTCTGGCTCTCGCGATGAGCCCCCTCACAACCACCGGCCCGGAATAACGGTCATTTTTTTTAATTGAATCCAGGTTTTTATGCTTTTCAGTTGCCGTTAATGTACATTTTAATCTTGGCCTGGTATAAAGCATGAACTCCAGGTGAAAATGGCTCTATCACTTTTTTACGGGTTTTACCTAAGCCAAAATACGAGGATTCCCTGGACCCGGATTCTCCTAACGTTTTCATATTTGTGTTAGGTACAACAACGTAAAAAACATGAAAAAACTAGTGGTGATGATCTTGGTTTCCTTGCCCTTACTATCTGCGGGAACGATCAACAGGCCTGCCTATGAAATCCGTTCTATGATGATCTATAACTTCATCAAATACATCCATTGGCCGGTACCTAAGGAGAAAATTGTAATTGGTGTAATGGGAGACGAGGAAGTTTATAATTCCTTGTACGGGTGGTACCATGGTCAGCTCAGGGGAAACAAGGAGTTTGTGATCAAAAAATGTAGTACTATTAGTGAGGCTGGGGAGTGTAACGTGATCTACGTGGGTACCGATGCCTCGGATCGTTTTGACGAATTGAAGGTAACATTATCGAAGAGCCCGACCTTACTCATTACCAATACCCCCGGCTTAGGGAAAAAGGGAAGTGCCATTAATTTTATCAGGAGAGAAAATAAGCAACTGTTTGAACTGAACAAAAGGGTAATAGAAGAAGCGAATTTAAAGGTAAGTAATAAACTTACTGGGCTGGCCATCCTTATTTGATGGCCTTCTTCT
>JAKSDE010000481.1 GCA_022360235.1 Cytophagales bacterium | reverse complement strand
TGCAGAATAAGGATGAGGAGTATGAGCGTTTGCGGCGCCAGATCAGCGAGGAGTTAGAGAAGCCCACGACGCTGGTGGTGCTCGATGGGCTCGATGAGCGCTATAGAGCCAGTGAAAAACTGCTAGGGCAAGCAAAGGAAGGTAGGCACAAGCTGCTGCTGCTCTCTCGTCCCTATGGGATCGAGCAGGAGCGCTCCTTGGTAGACCTAGAAGTAGAGCATGTGGGGCTCAATGATACACAAATGGAGGCGTATGTAAGCCATGACTTATCCCCTGAGCTTGGTGAGGAGCTCCTAGCGTTTATACGGGAGCAACCTGCTATAGAAGCGGTTGCCCACGTGCCGGTGAACCTACAGATTTTGTGTGCCTTGTGGCAAGACGATGGAGCCGGGGTGCGGGAGGAGATCATGCGCGGCAGCCTTCCTGGGCTGTACGGCAAGCTTACCAGGTATATTTGGAAGCGGTACGAAGCGAGGCACAAGGAGCAGGGTTTACAAAATAAAGACCGAGAGGCGCTATTCGATACGCTGGGTAAGATTGCTTTGCGTGCGCTCCATCGTGGAGAAGTGCTGATTAGCCAGGGGCTGGTGGAGAAGGTATTAGAGGAAGAGTCCTGTGTCGAGGAGGATTCTCGTGTCAGCAAGATGCTTCAAGAGAGCGGGCTCTTACAGTCAGTGGGCAGTCAGTATCAGTTTCCGCACCTTACTTTTCAGGAATACTTTGCCGGTCGGTTGCTCGCTAGGCAGCTCTTGTCAAGTGAAGCTAAGGTTCGAGAAAAGGGGGAAAAGTTTTTCTGCAAGCATAAATACGCGCCTCAGTATGGTAGGACGCTCTCGTTCCTGGCTGGAGAGGTGAGTAAAAAGCAAGAGATTGAGGACATAAGAAAGCTCTTGTCATTGCTCGAAGCGGAACCTCAAGAAGTGGTCGGTGTGCAGCATTTACTCTTGCAGATGCGGTTGTTGAATGAGTGGCTGTGCGTGGCCGGGGAAGATGAAGAAGAGCTAGGTGCGCTTGAAGAGGCGTTTCACGTGATGGATTCCCTAGTGGAGTGGTTCGGAGAAGGAGTGGAGCGGGTACGGAGAAAGGATGATAGTAGTTGGGATGATCGTCAGCTCTTGTCGCTGCTCACGACTGGGCTGCAGAGCTCGAGAGCAGTAGCAGCGCAGGCTCCAGCGCTCCTCGAGCCCCTTCTGGCCGCTTGCAAGGATTCAGATGAAAAGGTTCGTTATGTTGCCAGCAGAGCCCTTGCAGAGGTGGCAAAGGCCGCCCCTGCGCAAGACCTCGAGCCCCTTCTAGCCGCTGGCAAGGATTCATCTGAAGAAGTTCGTTCTGCTGCCATCTTCGCCCTTGCAGAGGTGGCAAAGGCCGCCCCTGCGCTCGCAGCGCAAGTCCTCGAGCCCCTTCGAGCCGCTGGCAAGGATTCAGAGGAAGATGTTCGTCGTGCTGCCATCTTGGCCCTCAGGTCGTTAGTCCAGGCCGCGCCTGGGCACGCCGACCAAGTCCTCGAGCACCTGAGAGCGGCCTGCAAGGATTCAGAGGAAGATGTTCGTCTTGCTGCCATCTATGCCCTCGTGTCGGTCGTGAAGGCCGCGCCTGGGCACGCCGACCAAGTCCTCGAGCCCCTTCGAGCCGCTGGCAAGGATTCATCTGAAAAGGTTCGTTCTGCTGCCAGCGAGGCCCTTGCAGAGGTGGCAAAGGCCGCCCCTACGCAAG
>JAKSDE010000361.1 GCA_022360235.1 Cytophagales bacterium | reverse complement strand
GAAAAGGGGGCAGCTACAGGGAGTGAAATTATTTGAGAACTATAAGGAGCCAGCGCCCAGCGGTGGCTATAAAATTTGTAGTAAGGTAAAAAAGTCCAACGGGGTATACATATAGGCGGAACAGGCGTGAAGAGGGGCCTAGAATTGAAAACGAGCAATAATCATAACGATGGGCCATCATGCTTCCCCATCCCCATGATAGCTTGGTGCACAGAAGCCTGGCTCGTATCCAGCACGAGATCAGCTACAAGCCCACCTGGCACCTGATATAGCTAGGTCGTGTGGATATTGATTGGAATTTAAATAGTCGGCCCTTCATAACGCTCGATGATTCTATTTTTGATGCATTTTGCAGCAGGCTAATATAGCGAGTAATTGGCAGAAATATGCAGTGACTGCCTTTCAATACTGGCCAAGAAATACACAATTATTATGACGTACCCGCTTTCTCTACAGGCCCCTTATTGGTGAGTTGGAGCGTGCTCCAATCGATACGCTTAGCTATATCAGGTGCCAGGTGGGCTTGTAGCTGATCTCGTGCTACCTGGATACTAGTCAGGCTTCTGTGCACGAAGCTATCATAGGGCTGGTGAATCGTGATGGCCAATCGTTATTATTATTGCTAGTATTCAACTCTACGCCTATCTTCATCCCTGTTCCGCCTATTGATTGAGCGCAGCCCCTTGCTTGACCAAGAACTGAGCCACCCCTGAGTGACCGTTCTGAGTAGCGATCATAAGCGGCGTGGTGCCCTGCTCATCAGTCGCTTCGATGTTAGCTCCCTTTTCTTGGAGGTATTTGACCACCTCCAGATAGCCTTTTTGGGCAGCGATCCAGAGCGGTGTAACACCATCATGTCTTACCTGATTCACGGCTGCCCCTTGCTCAACCAAGTACTGGGCCACTTCCAGATGACCATACCAAGCGGCGGCCATGAGCGGTGTAGCGCCATTGTTCTTTGCCTGATTCACGGTTGCCCCTTGCCCAACCAAGTACTGGACCGTCTCGATATGACCCTGATAGGCGGCGATCATGAGCGGTGTCCAGCCATCACTATCTGCCTGATTCACGGCTGCTCCTTGATCGACTAGAAACTGGGCTACCTCAAGATGGCCCTGCTCGGCGGCACTCATAAGCAGTGTCCTGCCATTACTGGCTGCCTGATTGACATCTGCTCCTTCGAATACTTGCTCAGCGTGCTGGGGGGCAGCTTTCAATACTGCCCCGAGGGCCTCGATGGCAAAACTACGAACATAGTCAGCCTCATTTCGTATGGTCTCTCCCAGGAGCTGGATGACTTTTGCGGCGTGCTCAGGCGGGGCTTTTACTACCTCCCTGGAGACATAGCTGGCAGCCTCACGAACCCTAAGCGCTGAATTTCGCTGAGCGCTTTTAATCTGTTGCACAAAGTTCTGTACTTCTTGAAGGGGTTTTTCCCACTTTACATGCTGTCCTGCAGTGGGGTATAGGACAACCTGCTGGTGATTCTGCTTTTGGCTCCTAGTTCGAACCAGGAGGGGAGTGTGGTAGAGTCGAGTTGCAATGAGCGGAACAATAAGCTGAATGAGCGCTTGATTTTGAGTAGCCCAATAGGTATCAATGAGTTGCTGGAGAGAAATTTCTCCGAGGGCCGAGCTGGCAGCACGACGAACATATGAATCTTCATCCCTGCTGGCCTCTAGCAGGCTCTTGAGGACTTGCTCGGCGTGCTCAGGCGCGGCCTTGGCCACCTCCAAGAGGGCCTCGCTGGCAGCAATCCGAACATATGAATCTGAATCCCGCATGGCCTTTCGTAGGAGCTCGAGGAGCGCTGGAGCGTGCGCTGCTACTGCCCTGGAGCCCTGCAGCCCAGTCGTGAGCAGCGACAAGAGCTGACGATCATCCTCTCTCCGTACCTGATCCAGCCCTTCAACGAACCAATCCTTAAGAGACGCCATCACGTGAAAATCCTCTTCAAGCGTATTTAAATCTTCTTTCAAATCTTCCCCGGCAACGCACAGCCACTCATTCAACAACCGCATCTGCAAAAGTACATGCTGCACACCCACCACTTCTTGGGGACCCTCTTCCAGCAGCGACAAAAGCTTGCTGATGTCATCTACCTCTTTCTCTTTACTCACCTCCCCAGAGAGGAACGAGAGCATCCTCCCATACTGAGGCGCGTATTTATGCTTGGTGAAAAACTTTTCCCCCTTTTTTCGAACCTTAGCTTCGTTTGACAAGAGCTGCCTAGCGAGCCAACGACCTGCAAAGTACTCCTGGAAAGTAAGGTGCGGAAACTGATACTGCTGGCCCACTTCCTCCAAGAGCAAGAAGCCGCTTTCTTTCACCACCTCTTTGGCTATAGAGCACTCCTCTAACACCTCATCCACTAGTCCTTGGCTAATCAGTACTTCGCCCTTCTTAAGGGTCTTTAAAGCAATCTCTCCCAGCGTATCAAACAGCGCCTCTCGGTCTTTGTTTTGTAAATTCTCCTCTTTGTGCCTCTCTGTGTACCGTTTCCAAAGATATCTGGTAAGCCGGCGGTATAGCCCAGGGAGACTGCCACGCAGGGTCTCTTCACGCACACCAGGACTATCTTCTCGCCACAAGAAACACAAGATCTGCAGGTTCACCGGCACATGGGCGATCGCCCCTATAGCAGGGTACGCCCGTATAAACGATAGGAGCCCCTCAACGAGCTCAGAAGGTAAATCACGTAAATCACCCTTTACATAATCCTCCATTTGCCCATCACTGAACCCTGCATGCTCTATTTCTAGGTCTGCCAAAAGGCGCTCCTGCTCGATCCCATAGGGCCGAGACAGCATCAGCAGCTTGTGACTGCCTGTCTTAGCTTGCCCTAGCAGTTTTTCACTGGCTCCATACCG
>JAKSDE010000320.1 GCA_022360235.1 Cytophagales bacterium | reverse complement strand
TATTTTATTAAAAAGGTAGTTTTCAAGCTAACTAATTTTTTACAAACTGCAGTTATTTTCCTCATATTATTAGATATTTTATATTTTTTATTCCCCTAACCTGCAGCTTACCTAAGTGTGTTGGTGTAATCTTCTTGCCTCTTTCCTTCAGCGTCCCATCCCCGTTAACATATAAAACGACCATTGGCGCTGGTAGTATCAATTTGAGCCCCAAGCCCTGTGAGTACTTTGAGGCCTATCTCACGTTGCTGTAGCTCTTCAACGATAGCAATGAGCTCCTTAAGGTCACGGCCCAGCCTATCGAGCTTGCAGACCACCAGTGTATCCCCCGGTTGTAAAGCTTTCATGCAGCAGGCTAATCCAGGCCGATGCTCTTTTTTGCTGGAAATATAGTCTTCATAGATGCGTGACTCATTAACGCCGAAGTTAATGAGTTGATCTTTTTGCGGAATTAGGACCTATGAGGGCATTTTCACGAAAACCTACGGTTATAAATCTATTTTTGAGTTGTAAGCGTAGGTTTTGTGTTTTGGGTTATTTAACGTATCGAATTATTTATCATCAAGCTTAGGATTTACTTCTAACAAGCTTTCTGCTGTTAATAAAGTGAATCACCGTGAGCCTATTGACTTCAAATATTTTAGCAATAGAGCTGATCGATACTTTTTTATCTAACAGACTTTGAATGTCCTTTTCTTTCCCTGAAAGCTTGGTCTTTTTAGAAAGGCTTCCTTTAGGTCTTCCTAGCTTCTTTCCTTCCAGCTTTCTTCTAGCAAGGGCTTCTTTGGTTCTCCTAGAAATTAGCCTGCGTTCAATCTCTGCTGAGATACCAAAAGCAAAGGCAAGTACTTTGGAGTGAATATCATTTCCTAACTCATACCCTTCTTTAGTGGTCATTACTTTGACTTGTTTAGACATTAAGCTATTTAAGATACTCATAACTTTATACAAACTACGCCCTAGCCTACTGAGTTCAGAAGCTATCAGCATGTCTCCCTTTTGCAGATTGTTGATTAAAGCACCCAGTTCTCGTTGATCAGCGGGAGTGGATCCACTGACAGACTCTTGGATCCACTTGTGAATTGTTAATTTTTTCTCATCGGCATACTTTAAAATCTCAAAGCGTTGATTCTCTGTGGTTTGTTTATCCGAGCTTACTCTTATGTAGGCAAAAATCATAGTTTTAGGGATAATTTTACCCAAAGATAAACTAAACCACTCAATTTATTTATTTTAGTTATAAATTAATTAATTTAATTATAGGTTTATTCAACGTATGTTGTCTGTATAAACCGCTCAATTTATTGCAACAATTGTTCGTTAAGAAAAAAAATGGATACGTTCCAGCCTTTTATTTTACTACACATATTTGTCATTTAATAGGTATCTCTGGTAAAAAATCTTCATCATCTACTACCTCTTTATTCGCCCTATTTTATAGCTTGTAGGATCACTTCATGGCTCCCAGTAAGTTGGCTTGTGCAGGAGCGCACTCCCCTGCTTATTTTGTTCATTGACATATCCACCTTAACTAGAAGGATTTCTACGATTTAAAATTTTTTAGTAAATTTTTGTTTTTCATAAATTTTTCTTTAACTTAGTTGAAGATAGTGTTATATGACGACTTGTTAATTAAATTTAATTAAAGCTTAAAATAGTCTAAAATGATAAATTTAAAAATATGTTTAATACTCCTATTAATTATAAGCTGTACTAAAAGGAAGATAGAGGTCTCTTCAGAAAGGTCGTTAGAGGCAAAAGATCTTGATGATGACCTTATTCAAGCAGCGGGAGATGGAAATTTACAAAGAGTGAAAAGTCTTTGCTCAGAAGGCGCCAACATTGAAGCAGAAACAGGGGGTGGCGTTACCCCGCTCTTAAGCGCCATGCTAAATGGTTACTTAGATGTGGCCAGGTACCTAGTCCAGGCAGGGGCAGAGGTGGATCGACCAAGAAGATACGATAGCGATACCCCGCTCATGCTTTTCGTCTATAACGGTCGCCTCGAGATGGTCCAGTTCCTGGTCCAGGCAGGGGCAGGGGTGGATCTACCAAGACGCGATGGCTCTACCCCACTTATAGCGGCCGCTTATAATGGTTATCTCGAAGTGGTGAGATACCTAGTAGAGCAAGACGCTAGCATAGAGGCGAAAAACATTCGGGGCGCTACCCCACTTCTTGGTGCCATCCGTAGCGGTAATCTTGAAGTGGTGAGATACCTAGTAGAGAAAGACGCTAGCATGGAGGCGAGAAACATTCGGGGCGCTACCCCGCTCTATATCGCTGCCGAGTACGGCCATCTTAATGTGGCCGAGTACCTGGTCCAGAAAGGGGTAGAGGTGGATCAAGAAAATAGTAGTGGCGCTACCCCGCTCATGGCCGCTATTCAAAACGATCACCTCGAAGTGGTGAGATACCTAGTAGAGAAAGGCGCTAGAATTGATGTGAGAGAAAATCGTTTGGGCGTTACCCCGCTTATACTTGCTGCTCAAGACGGTCGCCTTAATGTGCTGATGTACCTTATGGGAATGGGGGCAAACATTAATGAGGCAATGAACGATAGTGTTACCTCTCTCTATACCGCTGCCTATCACAATCATCTCGACGTAGATAAGATACCTAGTCCAAGAAGGGGCAGAGGTAGATCGGACAGCCATTGATGGCACTACCCCGCTCCACGCCGCTGCTAAAAACGGTCACCTCGCGGTAGTGAGGTACCTAGTAGAGGTAGAGAATGGAGCAAATGTAAAGGCAAGAGCTACAGATGCTGGTACTCCCCAGGAAATTGCTGAGCGTGCGGGGCATAGAGAAATAGTAACGTATTTTGAGAATCATGAAAGGAAGTTAGCTTTTACTCAGGCATTAGAGAGGGATGATGTTGAAAGGCTAAAGCAAATAGTAGAGGCAGGTCACGTTAGAGTGAATACCCCGATTTACGGAAGATGTACTTCCTTGTACTTGGCAGCTCAGAAGGGATGTAGGGAAATAGTAAAAATTTTTGTAGAGAATGGAGAAGAGGATACATTAAAAAATGTGATAGACCAAAGAGATTATAATCTTTCTCCTCTATACATAGCAGTACAAAATGGATATTTTGAGATAGTAAAACTTCTTATTTATGGAAAAGCAGAGAGCAATCATAGTAGAGCGGAGAATCGAGAGGAAGTGCTAGAAGGTGAAGCGGTGAGAGACAGAGAAGCCGCAGTAGAAAATTTAATAAATCAAGAGGGGGGAACACTTCTGCATGTGGCAGCTGCAAGGGGTTACGAACATATAGTAAGATTACTTGTAGAATTTATGGCAATAGCTGCAGAGAAATATGAAGATAGCCAAGATAAACCGCTGTATCAAGGCCATATGATGCGCGAACTAGCGTATGTGAGTCGGGTAGATAATTATGGTACGACTGCTGAGTCATTAGCTCGTGATGTAGGATTTACAGCAATAGCAAATTTTCTTAAAGAAGTTAAAAAAATATCGAAAAGAGACGAGAAAATTTAGACAATGATGCCGCTGTTTTAAGTGGATAGGGAGGAGGAGTAAATGTTAGTGTTATAGGCGGTGCTGCTGGTCTACAATATAACGAAGCCTATCAAACTCAAGACTGGGCACATAAGAGACATGGACTTATAATTGAAGCTAGAAAAATATGGAGAAATAAAGAAGATAGACTATGGAATACAATTTCACCTATAAGCTACTTAGAAATTAGTAAGAAAGCAAAATCTTTAATAGAAATTATTAAAAATCCTGACAAGAAAAGAAAAAGAAGAGCCGGAGAGTTTCTTAGAAAAGAAAAGGATTCTCAAAAAATAAAGGAACTGATAACACAAAAAGTTTCAAACAACAAGAGTGCCTTAGAAGAAGCTGCTGTATATAGTAATGAATTCTCTAAAAACAAAAAAATGGTTAAAACTCTTTTATCATATAGTGACGATACAGGAAAAAAATTAGCAGAAGAGATAGAAAAGTTAAACACTCACGAAGAATTAAAGGAAAAGATTAAAGATTTTATCTGAGGTGCACCCATTCTCTTAAGATGAGTTTTTTAGAAAAGGGGAGCTTGGTTCGTTGGGATCATTTGAACAGTGCGACAAGAAGTGGCTTAGACGAGTGTGGGACATATTTTGGTTGTATCCAAACCATCTAGATACTGCTCGGTAGTCAGAATCGTGTAAATATTTTTTTGTGTTTGTTACTTGCCGTATTCCAAATAAGTTTCAGGGTGAATTTACTATTTTTTAAAACACTAAAGATGAAGATTTTTTACAAGAGAGACTGATTAAACGACAGAACTGTGTAGTAAACTAAATCGACCCTTTATTTTTACTCTTCATACACTTGACAAAATCCCCCAATAGGCCTAGTTTTGAGTCTAAAAAAATGTTTAATTTAACCAGTTAAGCAAACTAACCCCCTATATATGACTTAATTTAATTTTCAAGCACATGAAAATAGGCTATGCTCGGGTCAGCACGGAAGATCAAAATTTAAGAATGCAACAAGACGCCTTGCAAAAGGCAGGGTGCCAGAAAAGCTATCAAGAGAAAGTTAGTGGCGCTCAAGTTAAACGCCGGGCTTTAGAAGAATTGCTCAACAACATCAGACCGGGTGATCGGTTAGTGGTCTGCAAGTTAGACCGTTTAGCCAGGTCTCTCAAAGAGCTAGTAAAGATTATCCAAGTATTACAGGAAAAGCAGATAGCCTTTGAGAGTATAGTATTAATACGCGTACGGCCAGGGGACGTTCATGCGTTTGGGACACTATAGGGGCTGATCTAATGAAATCTACCTAGTCGACCCTTAACAAGTATTCAATACTGTGTTTTTACACTTA
>JAKSDE010000477.1 GCA_022360235.1 Cytophagales bacterium | reverse complement strand
TTTTTAGCAAAAAACACAGCTAATTCAATCAAATCAATGATTTTGGGAATACTTCAGGGGCTGTAGAATCTGATCAAATTGTATCCAATAATAGCCTTTATTGGCTTTCAAAGAGAGATTTGTAGAAAAAATAGAGAAGCTTTCTACACCCCCCTTCAGGGTCGACTATTTAATACTTGTTAAGGGCCGACTAAGTTAATGAATGAAAAAGAGGCTGGTGTAGATTAGCGAAAATATTAGTCTATGCATAGGAGAATAAAATGTTGTAGATTATCAAAGACGAAACAAGTAGAAGGGGTACGATTTTTTTTTTTTTTTTTCATAGCCCAAACAGCATTTTTGTCTCTAAGAAGTAGCCCTATGCTCCGTTTTTTTCAAAGCCTCAGTATCTTCTACGAGGTGAAGGGAGACATTATACACAAAAAATGATCGTATAGTAGTGGCTATCAGTGCTGATTATTTTCTCTTATAACTTGTACAGCATCCTTTATATTTATTACAGTATATTCAGCAATGGATAAATGGGCGTTAGGTGTGACTTGTATAGTTCTAATACCCAGCTTTTTAGCAGGTAGGAGGTCTCTTTTTTTTTTTTTTTTCATCCATGATTGATGCACAGCGATATGATATTTAGCAATAGCCTTCTCGAATAATAATGAATCAGGCTTTCTGGATAGAGACTGTGTAATCATAGGGTGATAAGGGGCGTAGTAGAATGCATCAATAACCCCATTACAAGCTTCTTGTAGATACCTGTGGCATGTATCCATCTGTTGCTTTGTATAAATATTTTTAGCTATTCCTCCTTGGTTTGTGATCACAATCAGTAAAAAGTTTTTTGCTTTTAAGCAAGCAAGTGCTTGAGGAGCTCCCTCAACTATCTTAAAGTCTTTGACTTTGTAAACGTAGTCTCCTCGCTCAACATTCAAGACGCCATCTCTGTCTAAAAAGACACATCGATTCATGATTTTTATAGCTTAACGCAGAGAAATTTCCGTAAATTAAAATTTTTTTGTAACTAACAGCACTATCTTACAATAGAAATTTTTTCATTCGCATGAAAGACATAAAGCTATGCGTCCATGCCCCTAGTGATTATACCTACTTATAATGAAAGAGAAAATATCGTGTCGCTTATCAAAGCAATTTTTTCTCTATCCACAAATTTTCATCTACTGATAGTTGATGATGCCTCTCCTGATGGAACTGCCCAGATTGTAAAGAAACTAATTTCTACCTACCCAGATCGCCTCCATTTAATTTGTAGAGAGGAGAAATGGGGCTTAGGTACTGCTTATGTTGAAGGGTTTAAGTTTGCATTAAAAAATGGTTACGACTATATCTTACAAATGGATGCGGACTTTTCGCATGATCCTAAAGATTTGGTTAGGCTATATAATACCTGTAAAGCAGAGAATTACGATCTGGTGATTGGCTCACGCTATATTAGTGGAGTCAATGTAGTTAATTGGCCAATAGGACGTGTGCTATTATCCTACTTTGCTAGTTTTTTTGTTCGCTTTATTACGGGGCTTCCTATTATGGATACAACAGCTGGGTTTAAATGTTATACAAAGGAAGTTTTAGAAACTATTGATTTAGACAAAATACAGTTTATCGGATATGGTTTTCAAGTAGAAATGCTATTTTTGGCTTGGAAATATGGCTTCAAGCTTAAAGAAATACCTATTGTATTTACAGATAGGGTAAGGGGCGTTTCAAAAATGTCAAAAAGTATTATCAGTGAAGCGGTCTTCGGTATTATTAAAATGAAAATCAGTAGCTTTTTTAAAAAGTATCACCGACGGTAATTAGTCGCCCCTTCATAACGCTCGATGGTTCTATTTTTTTAGTTCTTGGTTCCGAGTTCCTGATTTCGATAGGAGACGGTAGAAAATACGCTTTTCCTCGTCAAAAGTTGCTCTACCTCCTTGAACACCTTATTTGAATATAAGAGGATAAGCAATGACTGAATGGAGGCAATTCCTGCCTCGTTTTCTACAGCCCCTCTGAACGCCATTTTGAGAGGGCCCAGAACATGCTATAATAACAAGGAGTTTGATAGAACGGAATTGCTCAGGCGACAGGATTGAGTGAAGAACAAATTAACACGTTATGATAACTGCTTAACTCTAGCAATCAGCTTAGTGGTAGAAAAGCCTTTAACGAACTCGATGGTCTTGACCACGCCCCCATTTTGAATCACAAAATCAGCTCCAACGATGTCTTCTATCTTATAATCAGCCCCTTTTATTAAAACATCAGGCTGTACTTTTTTAATCAGTTCATAAGGTGTATCTTCCTCAAAAACTACGACGGCATCTACAAATACTAAAGCAGCTAGCATTTTTGCCCTTACATAGGCAGGGTTCAAAGGTCGCGTAGGTCCCTTCAATCTTCTAACAGAAGCATCACTATTTAGTCCCACCACCAAAACATCTCCTAAGCTCTTGGCCTTTTCTAAGTATTCGATATGCCCTAGATGCAGTATATCAAAACAGCCATTGGTAAAGATAAGGGTATGTCCCTTGCTCTTCCATAGCTTGCTTTGCTTTGTTAGTGTAGGCTCACACAATATTTTGGAAGCAATGTTCATGGCATAGAACGCTCTTAGATGCATTTATTAAGTGATACCCATTTTCACCTAATATTGCGTAGTATTACAGCATCTTTTTAAGCATAAAGTGAGGCCTAGCCTGTCTCATGCTTGCTCGAACTTAAATCCTGAAATTTGAAACTTGAGGCTTTAGTACCCAATAACATACTTGCAACAAAACTTATCCCTCCGACCACCATGATGGTCAACATTTGAGAACTATGAACGAGGGTAACATACAATATTCCTGCTTCTTTAGAAATTCCATAAGCGGCTAAGATAGCCATGACTAATACATGATACGTACCTATCCCTCCTTGCACCGGCGCGCTCATACCCATACTTGCCATAATGAGGAGCGAGAAACCTGCTGCAATCCCTAAGTTTGACGTTTCTTGAATGGCAAAAACTACTAAATACCCTATAAAGAAATACAATATCCACAAAAAAATCGTCATGAACCAAAAAGTTCCTTGTGCTTTTACATGCTTTATACTCGTTAGCCCTTGCAGAAGTGCTTTCAAAAAATGTTGCATCTTGGCTATAAGATAATGTTGTTTAGAAGTATTTCTTTTTTTAACAAAAAAGAATCCTATACTTCCTACTGTCAACAGTAATAGGACTATCAACCAATAAAATTTTTTCCCTTTGAACAAAGCTATCTTTTCCCCCATTGTTTCATGAAGTAGTATTTTACATTGTTCAAAACCACTAACCAATGCAATAAGCGTGAGTATGATCAGACTTAGCAGATCGATAAACCGCTCTGCCATCACAGTTCCTAATGAACTACTTATGGGAATATAGTCGATCTTTTTTAAAATACCACATCGCGTCACTTCCCCTAATCGAGGCACGAGTAGGTTAGAAAAGTAGCCAACCATCACGGCTAAAAAAGTCTTGAAAAGCGATGGGCGAAAGCCCATCGGATGTAATAGTAGCTTCCACCGATAGGCTCTTACTACATGACTGAGGAGGCTCACTATAATAGATAGCACTACCCAGCCGTATTTTACTTCTTTAAGTTTGGAGGCAAGCTCACTTAAAGGAAAATCACGGTAGACATACCATAACAGTGCCAAGGCTACTGTCAATGACACTATATACGGAAGAATTTTTATAAGCGTTTTCAAACGAGTTTTAAGTTTCAAGCCTAGGTCGTGTCGTCAATTAACTTTCAGTTCTTTTATTTACTATGCCTATTTGGGATACAAGAGAAAAAAATATTTATGCGTAGACAGGAATTAACTCAAGAACAATTTACCAAAATTGCGCATTTATTACCTATTAGAAAACTGCTGTATGTAAGCTATGGATGAGCATGGGTTTAACTTTTGCTCCAGCTCCTCCTTCTAAAACCCAGAACCCGGAACTCAGAAC
>JAKSDE010000258.1 GCA_022360235.1 Cytophagales bacterium | reverse complement strand
GGAAACTGCGAGTGTGACCAGGTACTGGATGAGAACGTCAAAGGAGCGGATGTACGGGATCCTGTCTTCCACCAATCCTTCAAACATCGCCTGTCGTAGCGCCGAAGCCTCGATCAGCTCCAATGAATGCGTGGGAACAAAACAGATCCTGCTTAAGGCGCCAGGCTGGTGGCCGCTCCTGCCGGCGCGTTGCATAAACCGGGCCACTCCCTTTGGACTCCCCACCTGGATGATCGTTTCAACGGGCCGGAAATCTACCCCTAAGTCGAGGCTGGAAGTACAGACCACGGCCTTCAAATGCTCACTGTGCAACGCATCTTCTACCCAATCCCGTAGCTCACGGCTAATCGAACCATGGTGCATCGCCATTATTCCGGCCAGCCCGGGTGCCCTATCCAGCAGTTTTTGATACCAAATTTCTGCAAAAGAGCGTGTGTTGGTAAAAATTAGGGTACTCTTACTGTTCTTGATGATTGGGATTACCTTATCGATGAGGTTTATCCCTAAGTGACCTGCCCACGGTAACTCTTCAACGCTATCCGGAAGGATAGATTCCACTTCTATCGATTTTTTAATGTCCGAGCGTATCACTTCGTACTTTCCTGGCACCTTGGAGTTTCCTAATAGCGCATCCACAGCTTCTTCCATGTTCCCAATGGTGGCAGATATGCCCCACACTTTTAGTTTCGGACAGATCGTTTTAAGCCTGGACAGCGCCAGCTCTACGAGCACTCCACGCTTGGAGCCTATCAGCTCGTGCCATTCATCACAAACAATAGCCCTTAACTCTTTGAAGAACTTAGGATACTCCTTCTGGGCGATCATGATATGCAAACTCTCGGGGGTAGTCACCAAAATCCCAGGGGGAGACTTTTTCATCTTAGCCCTGTCCTGTGGCGAGGTGTCTCCTGTTCGTGTAGCCACTTTCCAAGGGAGCCCCAGCCCGTTGATGGCCTTTTCAGCGGACCCGGCAATCTCTTTGGCCAGCGCCCGGATTGGGGTGATCCAAATAGCTCGCAGGCCTGTTTTCTTTAAGACAAGGTCCTCGTCTTCTGTATCTTCTAAAAACTCCAACAAAATTGGGATAACCAGGGAATAGGTTTTGCCACTTCCTGTAGGTGCATTTACGAGCCCATGTTTCCCCTGTAAATAGGCCTCCCAAGCCGCGAGTTGGAAAGGAAAAGGGGTCCAATTCTTTTGCTCGAACCAGGCCATTCCTTTTTCCAAGATCCTTTCATCCATAGTTCTAAAATAGAAATAAGATGAATTAGTTTAAAATACTGGCAGGGTATTTGGAAATTAGTTCGTAACATATGTCAAATCAAACTATTACGAAATGAAATCCATTGTGAAAAAGTCATTGTTGTTTTTTGTCGGGATACTCGCTCCTTTCTTTTCATCTTTCGCCCAAGAATACGCCGTTATCACCACGATAGAATCCGTGGTGCCGATGGGGATCGGCCGGTCACGGATGATCAGTAACCAACAAGAGATGGATGTGGACGCCTTTACCACCGAGCGCAAACAAGGAACCGACACCGATCAAGGACAAATTAGGCGGAGGGATTTGAAAATCGACAACCTAGAAGAAACCAAAATGCTCAATTTTTTTAGCGCTACGGGGATCAATTTTCAAAATATAGCTTCCAACGACGCTATGATCTCGTCGAAACTCACCCAAATGGCTGCCAATGGCTGGGAGTTGGCCTTTGTAGTAAGTGGCGTTGAAAGTGATGGCGGGGAAACGGACGGCCAAGGGATCTTCATCACCCGCTATATTTTTAAACGGTAAAACTGGTACCGTTTGCTCGATAAGCTAAAACCTTTAAACGGCTTGTCATTTAACTTAACGTGAACCGGGATAAGGAAGATTTAGAACACCGTCAAGCCGATTAAAATACGCCATTGAAGGTGAATACCCTTAAAAAGTGCCAGGAGCTGAAATAACAAGAAAAAAAGGGATCGTCACGGCGGATGCTACCATTTTCGCGAAAATGCTTGGAGTTGGGATGACAAAATGGGGAAATTAATCGTCACAGCGAGGCTGGCGTAGTTTGTGGGTGGGTTACGAAGCTGCCCCCCTCTCGTGTGTGATCGAATGGACCCTGTTCTCGTTCCGCGAGTGGGGGATCGCTTCACGCATT
>JAKSDE010000093.1 GCA_022360235.1 Cytophagales bacterium | reverse complement strand
TTTGTAGCTGTACCCCGCTGTTCCTTGCAATTTTTGTTGCCTTCAATTACTCATTTTTTAGCAAAAAACACAGCTAATTCAATCAAATTAATAATTTGGAGAATACTTCAGGGCCGACTAAATAATAGTGGAGAATATCGGATTCGAACCGATGACCCCTTGCTTGCAAAACAAGTGCTCTAGCCAACTGAGCTAATTCCCCTTTACTTTCTTTTTCCTTTACAGTTATCTCTCTTCTATACTGTTATACTGTGCGTAGAACACCTCATCACTGCTTTAAGACCTTTGCAAAACTAGGATACCTCCCTTCTTTATAGGCTATATGAATGGATTTTGATGCGTTTTACAAAGGTCTCGCTTTATAATGGCTGCAAAGCTAGTCTATTATCTTGATAAATCCAAAAAGAATGATTCCCTGCGCTATTCATTGGGTAATGGTAATTTGTTCACTACTTCTACGTAAGATTCAAAAACTGGAGCTTGAAGCTTGAAATTTTAGCTACAAACTACACTAGCTTACACATGTACATGTCTTTCTGCCCGATAAGAGGATCTTACCAATGGCCCTGCCTCTACATACTTGAGCCCTCTTCTCAAGCCTTCTTCTTTGAAATGGG
The DNA here is from genome assembly GCA_022360235.1 of Cytophagales bacterium. Taxonomy (GTDB): domain Bacteria; phylum Bacteroidota; class Bacteroidia; order Cytophagales; family Amoebophilaceae; genus JAKSDE01. The sequence continues at coordinate 4,943 of JAKSDE010000093.1, read as the reverse complement.
CAAACTTATCTGGGTGGACGTATTCCACTACTTCTAGGTGCATCTTCGTAGGTTGCAAGTATTGGCCAAGGGTCAATATATCTAGGCCATTCTCTATGAGATCATCCATTGCTTTATAAACTTCTTCATCGGTTTCTCCTAGCCCCAACATGATTCCCGACTTAGTTCTTTTACCATATTCTTTGGTACGTTTAGTTTGTTCTAAGCTTCTGGCGTATTTTGCCTGAGGCCTTACTCTTCTATATAACCGTTCTATGGTCTCCATATTGTGAGAGACCACCTCTTGACCTGCACTAATCATTCTGTACAATGCCTCCCACGTTCCCCTTACGTCGGGAATAAGTGTTTCAATGGTCGTAGAAGGGCAAAGCTTTTTAACTTCTTGCACGGTCTGGTACCAAATTTCTGCGCCTCGGTCTTTGAGTTCATCTCTATTAACAGAAGTAATGACAGCATGCTTTATCCCCATTCGTTGAATAGCCTCTGCTACTCGTTTGGGCTCTGCGGTGTCGTATTCAGGAGGTCTGCCTGTAGCTACAGCGCAAAAACTACAGCTGCGTGTACAAACGTTTCCTAAAATCATAAAAGTAGCGGTACCTGCTCCCCAGCATTCGCCCATGTTTGGACAATTACCGCTTTCGCAGATCGTATGAAGCTTGTGTTTGTCAACAATGTGACGAACTTTGGCATATTCTTTTCCTACTGGTAATTTTACTCGCAACCATTCAGGCTTTCTCACCTTACCTGCTGGTATTGATTCAGATTTTGCATTAGGGTTGGGAATGACACGTAACTCAATCATAAAAATTTTACTTTTTAGAGAAACAAAATGTAAGTTTAGCGTATAGATAAGAAAAAAACTAGTAGTGCCTATTCATTCGAGCGTATTGCTATAAAATTGCTAAGGCTTCAAGTTCAGTATTTTTCAAACTATCCAATGTACCTCCTTATCGAATCAATGCATTGAAATTTTCATTCCTTTTGCTTGGATGACTTTATCTGTCGTATAGTGCTTGGTAGCTGTCGATCCGTAAATTTCATTCTTGAATAAGCGCTATGAGACCGTTGTAAAAGTAAACAAGCGTATAATATATATTGATTTTAACAATAGCCTTCTTTCGAAACTAGAATTTTAGTCAAAAGTAATGTAAATTCCTAATTTTAGGAGGTGTCAATGAGGTATAAAAAGCTTATAGAGATAGGAGATGATAAGTTGGGTCGATTAACTGGTGTGAGGCGGCATACATTGGGAGACTGTTGCAAAACTAGGTTATATCCCTTCTCTATAAGAAATACAATAGATGTCATTTTATGCTAAGATTAGCTAGCAACTCGAAACTAGAGATAGGAAGTAGTACTTAATCAAAGAATGCCCAACTAATACCTAAATCAAACGAGCTTCGTTGTCCTGGATAAAGCGGTGTTACAAAATAGCCAGGTCTAAACCACCCTTGATTGATATGGGTAGTCTTTAAAAACATTTTGAAATTTTTGATTCTGAAATTCAAGAATAGGTCTGCTACTAAGTAGTCATGGACCCAAAAATTATCTTGGAGGAAAAATTGTTGTGTAACAGGATCATAGTTGTCTGCAAGATAAGCCGATTTAAAATGCATATCAAGCCCTGCTTCCAGCTCCAACTTATCTTTAAAAAAAGTATTTTCATAATACACCTTTGAATTGAGTAAGAATTCTGGTACCCTGAAAACATCAGCTGCCGGTCCCTGTACATCGGCAAAGACAAAATTATTATCAGCGTGAACATGCTTCCAAGGGGTAAGGTTTACATCTATACCTGGCAAAATAATAGTAGCATTTGCCCCTGCCTGCGTAGGCATTTTTTGTTGATTAAAGTAAATATGCTTGCTCACATTTACCAAAGTAGCATGAGGCCGTAGCGCTAAAAATGGCCAGCCAAAACTTACGCCTCCATTTACCTGGAATGCTGTTGGTGACTCAAAATTATTGTTCCAGGCACGGTAGTCACTTTGGTAATTTTGTACTAAGAACGAAGGCTTATACTTTACACCCTCATAAGAAAGATCAAAGATTGGGCTTTTGTAAGCTGCCTCTACTTTATAAAGCCCTCCATCTAAATACGTTCCACTTAAATTAAAGGCTCGATGCTCTTTGAAGGTATATCTTGTTTGGATGCCTACATAGTGCTCTACAAGGTGATTGATATCATCTGAATATTTATAAGAAAGATTGACATCCCTTCTCCGGTAATAGAAAAGATAGAAGAGCTTTGCTAGATCGCCTTTACAACCCACCTCATTCCAAAAGCTCCTCATAAAAGTTTTGTCTTGTGTAGCGTCAGGTCTGATCGAAGGATTTCCTAAAAAGTTTAACTCGGAAGGGGAAGGTGTTGCCTCCACTTCAAAATAGTTCGACTTATTCACCCAATCAAACTCATGGTAAACTTGCAGTTGTTTTACAAAAGCAAATTGTTGGTACGTATGATAATGTTGTCTTAACTCTCTACTTCTTACATTTTTTAAGTTAGTGATTACTGGGGCTTGGAAAAAGTCCTTTAGCGTATAATTAGCCTTTGGTTGAATACCACCTGTTTCTCTTACACGGTGATGCATTCTAAAAAAATGGGCTAAAAGCTGGTATTTTTCATGATTGGTTTTGAAGTGTGTAAAAAAATCATAGGCATAAGAAACCACATTTCTATCTCCTGGCGTAAAAGCCTGTCCAAACTGCTTATCAGAAATAATACTTCGAAAGCTAGCGCCTATATTCCAATTTTTAGTAACATTTCGGCTATAGGGTACATGCACCAAAGACCTTCCACGCTCTCCTACTACTAACTGTAATTTTGAGTAAGGAGATTTGGTATCATAGTATTTGAACTGGCTTGGATTTTTGAAGTATATATCATAAGCATTAAAACCAGAAGATACACCGATTTGGTCAGGGGGGTGATAAAAAATGGGCTTTGCTGCTGTGCCATTGTTGCCTAGATTTTGAATCTTGTTCTCATATTGATGCATAAAGGTAAATCTATGTAAGTTGCTTGCACTCGTGTCGATAGACATACTACCCCCTTGATGATACTTGATATTGTCTTGCGTAGTGAAACGTAGAGAGTGAGGTCCATATATTTGCCGTGTCGAATCATCAAGCATGAACCTCTTTTTCATTTCTTGCTTAGCTTCGTCTATTTCTTGCTCAGCTTCGTCACCAACGAGAGGGGTCTCTTGTGCTTTTAAAGAGGAGGAACCTACGAGTATAATTAAGAAAAATAGGGCTAATCGACTCATCTATGCAAATTAAGTAAAAGGAAAAATTATTGTTGCTGTTCAAGGGTTTTAAAAATGATTTGATCAAACATTAGCTTGCCTTCTAAAAACACAATGTCTATGGGCAGATAGTATATAGGTACTCCTTCTAACATGGACTTCCATCGAGCATCCATCAATCTTACACTATCTTTTTCTGTAGTCAACAAGCATTTCTCTGCCAATTGAATGCTATGAAAGGCTTTTAAGAACTTTCTGATAGTATTTTTTGTGAAACGATGATGATCGCTAAAAGCAATGTGCTTTATTAGATGATAATGCTGAGCAACATACGTTACCAGTGGCGTGGGGTTGGCTATGCCTGTAATGAGTAATACATTTTTAGGAAGCGTGATTGGCTGCTTCTCTCCAATTTTCATAGGCTTGCCATAACGGATGCCTGTAAAGAAAATAGGCGGTACTTTATCTGTGTAATAGCTACTAATATGATATCTGAAAAAATCTTTCGTAGATTCATCTAGCGGCGTGGGGCATTTCGTTACTACAACGACATCTGCCCTATGGGCTTCTTTTCTAGGCTCTCGTAGTCTTCCCACAGGTAATACATAATCAGAAAAAAACGGTCGATAAAAATCAGTTAGTAAAATATGCAAGTTAGGCTGTATTTTTCTATGCTGAAAAGCATCGTCTAAAAGGATAACATTATTGTTAGGTATCCTGGCTAATATTTCTGGAATAGCTAGTAATCGCTCTTCTCCTACGGCTACATGGATACGATTCGTATGCACAAACTTTCTATATAGTTGATAGGGCTCATCTCCTAATGTTAGTGCCGTATCATGCTGAGTAGCCAATCTAAATCCTTTTGTTTTGCGTTTATAGCCTCTGCTCAACGTTGTAATAATAAACTTCTTTGTTAACCTTCGCACTATATATTCTACCAAAGGCGTTTTTCCTGTCCCTCCTACCGTTAGATTACCTATACTGATGACTACAGTATCGAAACGAAAAGACTTCTTGAGTCCTTGCTCATATAACCAATTCCTAATTTGGATGACTACCGCATACAGCCACCCCAATGGAAGCAAGGCGATTTGGTAAAGTTTCATAGTGGCTCACATAAGTTTACTAAAGCAGAAAATAACCCTCAACAACTATAAGCCCTGTAAAATTATTAACTTTATTCGATAAATTGCTGTAGTTAAAAAGTTATTGATTCGGCGTTGCTGGGAAGGGTTGTCTTGTACTACATACTCATCATAGGCAACGCTGCCTATCAAAAGCGTAAAATGAACAATAAAATTCACTTGTATGATTAAGATTAAAGATGTTATCGATTACTTAGAGCAAATTGCTCCACTAGCTTATCAAGAGCATTATGACAATGCAGGGCTTATGATAGGAGATGCGCATAGCAAGGTCACAGGTATACTCATCTGCTTGGATATTACTGAAGAGGTACTTGCTGAAGCAAAAGCAAAAAACTGTAATCTTATTATTGCCCATCATCCGCTTATTTTTAAGCCTATCAAAAAGTTGACAGCGCGCACTTATGTAGAAAGATGTATCATACAAGCGATAAAACAAAATCTGGCACTCTATGCGATTCATACTAATCTTGACAACATTTCGCAGGGTGTGAACCAACAAATAGCGCAAGCACTTGCATTGAACAATGTAGCCATCTTAAAGCCT
>JAKSDE010000095.1 GCA_022360235.1 Cytophagales bacterium | reverse complement strand
GTGTTCAATGCCCAAGGCATAAAGATGCCCATCACTGTCGTGGAAAATGTGGTGGATATGACTTCGTTAGAACCCGGGATCTACTTTTTAGAGCTCGAAGATGGCCAAGTAAGGTCGAGGAAAAAGATCATCAGGCGCTAACAAACCCCGGATAACAGTACTTTACTCCTCATCCCTCATAACCTGCACTTGATAACTGTTTATCAGTTTAATGTTGGGCACCATTGAAAATTCAAATGGCGTGTGGAGGGGAGACATCCAGGAACAGCGCGGCACATTTGAGGCCTGTGGGTAAGCAGCCTATAGGGGCTGGATAGCGCGTTTCGAGGGGAAAATGGGCTTGGTTCCTGGCGCCCTTTTCTTTTGTTTCGTTTTCTTTTGGGCGCGCAAAAGAAAATGAAAACTGGACTTAGAACCGCAAAATCCCGCGTATACTGCTCATGGCGAGGTTTGCATTACCCGAGACATCTTAAAAACAATGCTTTTTTTGCCAAAATTAAACGTTCTCCTGTCAAATTCAATTTTCAAGGACACACTAATGTTATCCAGGGCAGTTTTCGCTAGTAAGCTTGGTGACCCTTGGTGCATTTGCGTCTTAGTGGCCGGGGAAGCTTCGCCACCAAGTCACTAAAGCCCAAAGAATCACAAAGGGGCCTTATTTACTATTCAATTATTTTTACATCGAAACTCACGTTCATAGTAAAAAGATCAATCTTGTTCGGCAAACACCCTCTTAAGAAGGTCTGAGGTCCTCGCTAACGGGTCTTCCCTGATCTTTTTCTCCTCTTGGGCTACCAAGTAAAAAAGTCCTTCTATTGCTTTGTTAGTAGCGTAATTATTCAGATCGGGATCTACCTTATCCACGAAAGGGACTTTATTGTACGTCGAGATAATGTCCGTATAATAGCGAGTAGCATTCGTGCTGTTGAGGGCTTTTTCGACTATGGGTTGAAATTTCAGCTTAAGTTGGTCAGAGGTGGTCCGGGTCAAGTATTGAGTAGCGGCATCCTCTTCCCCTTTTAGTATTCCCCAGGCATCTTGGATGGTCATTGATTTTATGGCGCTTACGAATATCGGCTTGGCTTCCTTTGCCGCCTGTTCGGCTCCCCGATTGAGCGTCATTATGAAGTCGTCCACTTGCTTATCCAGCCCAATTTGCCTTAGCTTGGTCTCTACTTTTTGAACATCAGGTGGAAAAGGGATCTTTATTTTCGGGTTTTTAAAATAGCCATCCACCTTGGATGCCTTCGCAGAGCCATTGGAGATACCATTGATAAGGGCCTCTTTCAGCCCGGAAGCTACCTGGTCGGTAGTAAGCTCATCACCCCCCAGTATATCGTTTATTGTACCCAAGGATTGGTTGAGCTGGGTAGAAGTACAGCCACACACAAAAGCCATCAACAGAAAAAACAAACGGTTACCCCTCATAATTACAGTATTTGTCGCCTAAAAATACAAAAAGATAAACATGATCCACCGGGGCAAAGTACAATTCGTCGAAAAGAACCCGCCATCTATCTTTATCAAATTATAGCATTGCCCGGGTCATAGTTTGAAGGTAAATCCAAAATTCAAGCCAAATCCGTATGGTTTGATATAGAAAGGGGTACTTAAGTTTTTGTTAAGGTTAAAAGAATAGTTAAACGTGGGCTGAGCCAAAAAACGGAACCGCTTATCCTTGGGGTATTCTACCCTGTAAAAAACATTATAAAAAAGGTAAAGGTCCGGTTCTTCGAAAAGCTCGTTCGAAGAGCGCCGTAATGATTTATGGAATTCTGCTCCTACTCCAAAGGAAGATAATACCTTGTTGGATGGAATATTATAAGTCATCCCTACCTGTACCCCCAGGTTTTGGAGCTGGTGGTTATAGGTGTTGCGTTCTTCAGAATATCCGGGTGAAAAATTGATCCTATCTCCATCCGTCTCTATATTGACGCTATCTACCCGCTGTAAGGAATACTCTATTTCCTGCGACCTTTGGAAATACAAGAGCCCTGCAAATACGCTAAAATCTTCATTCAAAGGATACATTAACCCCGTCTCTAGCCGTATCCCCATCCGATCGGTAGAGATAGCCGGGATCTTCTCTACTGCGGAAACCAGTTGGTCATCCCGCTGGTTCGCTTCTACCCGGTTGTACGTGAAAGTAGGCATAGCTTGAAAGTACAAAGCCAGCTTACGATCTTGGAGATCTTTTTTATCCTCTTCGATTACGTCAGCCTGGTCCCCGGAAGGCATCCCGTTCCCAAGGAGTACGGGTTGTATATCAGGGAGTCCCGGTAAAGCATGCGTATGATCAAAGCCTATATTTTTCACAAAGTATGGAGAAGCAAAATAAGTTTCATTGATCACATCCGTACTTGTTTCCGTTG
>JAKSDE010000474.1 GCA_022360235.1 Cytophagales bacterium | reverse complement strand
TCTAGTCCTGTTTTTATTTCTTGTTTTAGGAGCTGGAATCGCTTGAGCTTTTCAAGGGGGTGTCCCTGATAGTTTTTCGCATAGCTGAGTGCTTGTTGATAGGAGCTTATTTGATGAGAAGCTAGGCTGATTATATTGTTAAATATATCAATCCCTTCAGCCACTGTATCAAAAATCTTTTTCATATTCATGTCAATAACGGGTTGTGGACTGAGATTGAACTTCCCAAGAAGTCCTAAAGGATGGATGCCATAAACGGCATTCGTACTTACGGCAAGCCCTATTAGAAGGAGTAGGAATTTATGTTTCATGTTGGCTGGTTGTTAACTTATTTTCAATGTACTGCTGAATGGCAAAGCCTATATTGCCTGCAAATTTTTCCCTGAGTGCTTCAATCTCCTTGACTTCTTCCTCTTTCGAGGTGTAGACAGCCGCCGTATGCCTAGATACATCCAATCGATATACTTTTGCCAGCGTTCCCATTTACATTAGCTAAGTCAATGGCTAATTCCATAGGAGTTCTTCCTTGCTCATCTAGGGCATCTACATCAGCTCCAGCATCTATTAACAGACCTATCCTTTAGATTAGCAGGGTATAATTAATTCAATAAAATTGTTTTGGTGGGGAGCCCTTCTGAAGGGATTCAAACAAAGATAAATTATTAGCACTACTATCGTTGTTATGGTGTGGAAAAGTGGATAAAACCACCCTATAAAAGTGAAAGCTAACTGACAAGAGTTTTATCCACTTTTCCACACCCACTAAGGGCTTGGCCTTGAGGGGCATCAATAACAGCAAAGCATTAAATTACAACTTTTAAATCGATTTTTTCAACTCAAACAAAGGGTTATGAACAAAAAATACTTTATGGGGCTGTAGAATCTTAAAGAATTCTACCAAATTATAGGCCTGTATTGGCTTTAAAAGGAGATTTTTGGAAAAATTAGGGAAGCTTTCTACAGGCCCTTTATCGACAGGGAGGTTTCTAAACAGACCTTAGACTTAGCCATCAACAAGGAAGCTGAGCAACAAGGGCCTTTAGACTAGCAGCCTATAGCAAGTCCAAGTATTACTGGAGAGGAACATTCAAAAAAAGTGGTGAAATTATAGCAGGCAAAGGTGAACTAACTGACAATCTAGGAGAAAGACCTATTCTATGAATCAGTCCTTGGCCTGCTTTAGAGCAACATAGACTCAGATAGAATTTTAGCGATGAAGACCCATTAATAAGGTATTGAGCTGTTGCTTTCATTAATCATTAACAAACCTAATACAATTTACTGAGGACTTACAAATATTTCATAGGCATTGATATGGCTAAAACCTCTTTCCATTGTTGTATCTATCAACATCACAACAAGGTGGCTAGCTGGAAAGTTGCCAACAATAAGAAAGGATTACGACAGCTGGAAAAAGTACTCCAAGAACTTAAGAGCAAAACCAAAGACCAAGCACTCTTTTGTCTAGAGTACACGGGAATCTATAATTCCACTTTGCTTGCGTGGATCGTTAAGAAAGGCTGTCCCCTTTGGCTGGAAAGCCCTCTAGCCATCAAGAAATCTTTGGGCCTACAAAGGGGGAAAAATGATCCGGTAGCTGCACAAAGGATTGCTCAGTATGCTGCTCGATTTGCTGACCAGGCCCAATTATGGCAACCAGCTAGAGAAGTCATTGAGGAACTGAAAGACCTTCTCAGCCTTCGAGAAAGACTCCTTGCAGCCAACAAGCAACTCAAAACTCCTTTACAAGAGAGTAGTATGTTTTTTGCTGCTGCAAAACAGAAGTGTTTAGAATCCTGCTGTGCAGGATCTTTGAAGCATTTAGAGAAGGATATTGCCCCAATAGAGCAACAAATAAAAACGCTAGTTTCTTCAGATGAACAGTTGAATCAGCTTTACTCAGGGGTCCAATCAAGGGATAGGCAGGATAACGGCTTTAGAGCTGCTTATAGTAAGCAATGAGTTCCAAGGGATCAAGCCATCGAAATGGTGTGCCTGTTATGCAGGGGTAGCGCCATTTGAGTATAGCTCAGGGAGTAGTATACGAGGTCGTAGTAGAGTATCCCCCTTAGCCAACAAGCGTTTAAAATGGTTAGTGCACATGGGCGCCTTGTGGTCAGTGCGTCTTTCCGGGGATTTAAGGCAGTACTATGATCGGAAAGTAGCCGAAGGTAAGCCCAAGATGTTGGTATTGAATGCTTTACGGAACAAACTATTGCAAAGGGTGTAGGCCTGTGTGCGTGATATGCGCGTATACAGTCCGAACTCCCCGCCCTCGTATACAGCTTAATGAAGCATTATAATAGCTTGAATCTAAGTAAAAAAAGAAGAGATGGATTATCTAGAAATTTGGTGTCCCTTACCCAAGCTACTCTCTTCAGAGAGTAGAACAAAATAAAGGTGCTAATACTTGTTTTTATCATAGAATTCATAGACACTGGGGGAGAAGGAGCTCTTCACTTGGCCATTGCGTAGGCAAATAGGCAGTACGAACGGTAGTTTCTTAGCTTCCTTATTTTGTTGCAGGTAACTTTCTAACAGCGACATGAGGTGGCAAAACCTCATAAAGGCCATCAAATTATCATGGAGCAGTGGGAGCTCGATGAGAATATAGATCAAACCCACTTTGCCATTGATTTTTGCCTTGTAAGTTACATCATCATGATATTGAGAAAAGTCATCTATGAAGCTCTCCTTGATAAGTTCGAGCGATTCTAAATCGA
>JAKSDE010000279.1 GCA_022360235.1 Cytophagales bacterium | reverse complement strand
GTTAGAGGTGCGCTGATGCTTGTTGGTAGCTTAATGCAGTGGTAGGGGTAGGGATAGAACGTATGCGGCGGTAGGAGGTGGTTGCGGCGTGGCTCCTCGCCTGCTACCCTTCCACCGCTGCACGCGTTATGCCGCACGACCATGAAACTAAATCCAAGACACGACATCAAGCCAACTTATCGCAAGCACACGGAGTTCGATGTGAGAAAGCAGCACTTTCTGCTATGTGTTTGTGATTTTGTTGCTGCCACAGAGATCCGGTGCTGTGCTTGCAAGTAGCATCGGTGAGTACTGCTCTTGCAGGAACTTCCTTTGTATATTGCGTCCAAACTTTGCATCAGGCAAGGCATATCTAGATATGTTGTTCTCTTCTGACCTTAGCCACATTCTACGCTCGTAAATTGTCCCTGGCAATCCCAGCATTCTGAGGGAGGAATAGCGAGCTTCAATGATCAGCTGCTGAGAAAACCGACCGCGAATGTGCGGAAACGTCTCTCAACTTGAGCGACGGCTGTAGGCTTCTGCGATAAACTGGCCGAAGACCAGAGGGCTCACCATATTCCGCCGGGAGTTCGAACGATAAGCAACGCTTGCACTGGTGTCTGCGCCAAATCATCAAAGGCCTTTAAATGGTCCCTGTGGTCTACAGCAGTTTGTCGCTCATTGCCCCCACTGGGGGAGCACAACGAGGGGAGATCATGGTTAAAAGGGTGATAATCGAGGTTTTGGTTGCGAAAAGCTACTTGCCATTGTGCTTGGTTGCCTACGTGGGCAAGCCGCCTGTGCGGTTAATAGAGATGCGTTGCTGTGCATTTGTCAGCGAGGAGCACTTGGCTCCTGAGATTTACCTGCCTTACCGCCATGTGGTTAAGGTCGGCATCCGCTGCGGGTGTGGTGAGTGTGCCCGCAGTGTTGTAGCTCGCTTTGTGCTGGCTGTAAATCTGCTCGAGGCGTGCATTTGGTGCTGCAGAGTTTTGCATTTCCACAGCAAGCCCTGCCAGTCAAACTCCGATGCCAATCTGCCCGCCACTGCCCCTGCTT
>JAKSDE010000403.1 GCA_022360235.1 Cytophagales bacterium | reverse complement strand
AGCGTAGCGACGAGTTTGCCAATTTTTAGCACGTAGCGCAAGAATTTTAGCCATTTTTCAACAGCGGTGACTTTTTTTGCCTACTTTTTTGTGTGGTAGACAAAAAAGTAGGGCCCCCGGCAGGGAAGCAAACTGTCGTGGATAAGCACGTTAAAATGACGAACTTAGCCTACTGCAAAATGCATCAAAAGCATCTCATATAGCCTATAAAGAAGGGGTATAACCTATCATACCAGTTAATCGACGAAACTTATTATCTCCTATCCCTATAAGCTTTTTATATCTCATTGATAACTCCTAAAAGTAGCAATTTACATCACTTTTGACTAAAATTCTAGTTTCGAAAGAAGTCTAATGAAAAAAATTACCTTTTAAAACATACGTTTGTAGCCATGGTCTGCTTATTGTTCCTTTAAGATACTTTTCTATCACCAAGCTACCAATAGAGGCTGCTGCTCTTCCTCCCCAACCAGCGTTTTCAACGTATACAGCGATCGCTATTTGGGGTGCTTCTCTAGGGGCAAAAGCTACGAAAACAGAATGGTCTGCCCCATGAGGGTTCTCGGCAGTTCCTGTCTTACCACAAATAGCCATGTCTTCTATAAATGCTCTTGGTGCAGTACCTTTCACTGCATCCTGCATAGCATGGGCTATCAGCTCAAAATGAACAGAATCAATAGCTACCTCATACTTTCCTAGTTCCGCTGGCAACACAGGTTGATCATCTATTTTTTTGATTAAATGAGGAGTGTAGTAATAACCCCTATTAGCAATAGTAGCCATTAAATTAGCCATCTGTAAAGGAGTAACTAGTATTTCCCCTTGTCCGATATCCAAAGATCTTATCGTCGAGGCTTTCCAGCGACCTCTGCCATAGACTTTGTCATAGAACTGCTCGCTGGGAATTTCCCCTCCCTTTTCGTTAGGTAGATCAATCCCCAAGGGTGTGCCCAGACCAAATTGCGTAACATAATCGTACCACTTGGCAAAGCCTATTCGCGTATCTTCATAAATGTTTGGAGATAAATTTTGATTTAAGATTCTTCTAAAAACTTGGTAAAAGTAAGGATTACAAGAATATTTAATCGCTCGATGTAAATCTGTTGGTGAAGGGTGGCCATGACAGTTGACTAGATTTCTGTTGCAAGCGTAGGTAGTAGTAGGATAAATGACTCTTTCTTGTAGGGCAATCAGCGCCTGAACGATCTTAAAAATAGAGCCTGGGGGGTGCATAGCCATAATAGGTCTATTAAAAAGCGGAGCAAGACTATCCTTTTCTAACGTATTAAAATTATTACTAAAATCCCTTCCTGCTAAGAGATTGGGAGCATAAGAGGGACTAGATACAATAGCTAGAATTTCTCCTGACTTTGGTTCTATAGCCACGATACTCCCCACCTTGTTTTTCATTAATTCCTCGCCGTACAACTGCAAGTTAGCATCTACGGTTAAAGTAAGATTCTTACCAGGTTGTGATAGTGTATCAAAAGCGCCATTTTTAAACTTTCCTTTTTCTTCTCCTCTTACATTAACGATTCTATACTCTACACCTCGCTTCCCTCTTAAAATTGCTTCATAATTTCTTTCTAGGCCACTTATGCCAATCAGATCTCCTTGCTTATAATAATGACAGGTATCTAAGGCTAGCTGATGAGGACTGATTTCTCCTATATAGCCTATAGAATTAGCTAAGATAGCATGGGTATACTTTCTTATTGTGCGTGCTGTTACAAAAAAACCTCGATACTCAGAAAGATGATCTTGTACTTTTGCTAACGCTTCATGGGGAATACCCGCTATAAAGACAGAGGGCTTTACAAAAGAATATTTTTTTGCTTTCTGAATATCTTTTTCAAAGTATGCACTACAGATATTGAAATCTTGACAAAAAGCGAGCGTATCAAGGTGCTTTATTTCTCTGGGGAGCACCATCAAATCGAAAACTGGTTCATTATACACTAACAAACCTCCCTCCCTATCATACATCAATCCTCTATACGGATATTCTACAATGCGTTGGATAATATTCTTTTCAGCAGCGAATTTATATTCATCACTTAGTACTTGTAAGAAAAATAACTTTGTAAGAAAAATAACGCCTATAAGGATGAAAGCAAGATTAATGATGTGTCTTTTAGGCAAATTCATAGCGCTATTGTCTTCTATTTCTCCTACTAGCGTGGAAAATGGGCTGGGTAATAAGAATCGCTAAATAAGTTATAAAACTACTGAAGACTACCTTGCGTATCTTGGTAAAAAGTATAGAGAGGCTCCCTACCTCCCAAAGAAATAAGGCTGTGTGATGGATGAATATTAATAGCAAAGCAAACAGGGTAAACCTGCTAAAACCCATTATTCTCAAGGCAGGCTGTGTATTAAGCTCATAGCTACTAGTCGGTACTATGCGTTTAATGAGCAATGCCCTACTGTAAACCATTAATACAGAAGCAAAAGTATGAATGCCTAAACTATCATAAAAGATATCTACAACGAATCCTGTCAAGAAGCTTACTAGTAAAAGTATGATAATGTTTCCTCGCAAGGGAAGCATCAATAAAAAAGCAACATAAATAAAAAAGTAGGTATCATAAAAGAAGGCAACAGGTTTGGCAATGTAAATTTGTAGCGCTAGATAAAGAATAAAATTCGTAAGTTGTCCGCGAATATTAATTCTATTCATAAAAACTTTTTGTATACTGTTCTAAAGAATCCTTTTCTTGCTTCAGATAATTTTTTATCACATAAACATGTTGTAAGGAACAGAATTGTGTGCTTATATCGATTCTAATATCATAAAAAGTAGCATTTTCTTTAAGCTTTACACTTTCTATTTGGCCGATGGAAATTCCTTCAGGAAAAATGGCGTTATAGCCCGATGTTACTACCTTATCACCGGGAGCAATTTTTACATGTCTTGGTACGTATAGTAATTCCGCTTTAAAAGAGTCTTTCCCTGGCCAAGCTACCGTGCCTATGATACCTGAATCAAGGATTTGGGCAGCTACTCGTACATCTGTATGTAAGAGGGAGATGATGGTAGCAAATCTGTCAGAAACAGCTTTTACTTTACCTACAATACCTATGTTACTGATTACACCCATACCAGGCGTTATACCATGCCTAGCTCCTCTATTGATTGTCAGGTAATTTTTGGTACTGCCTATTGAATTATTGATTACGTTGGCAGGAATAAGGTCATATTGTTTAAGTAAACAAGTGTCAGCTAGCTGGCAGCTAGGTAGTGTAGTCGAGTCATCTTCTTTTCGAAGAAACTGTTGTCTTAATAGGGCATTTTCATTCAATAGCTTTCCATTTTCCTCCTTAAGAGAAAAATAGTTTTTTAATTCACTAGTAAAGTTATAGACATTGCCCACCACATAGCTAGAAGAGCTTAAGCATTGAAGTGTTGGAAAGGTGTTGTGCTTAAGAATTAGAAGAATGCTTATCAGTTCTAGCAACAAAAAAACTGAAAAAGCTCTATACTTATAGAGAAAATAAGGCAGTCTTTTCATAGAGCAATGATCAAAATGTTACAGCGATAGCAAATCGTAATCCCTCAAAATGTTATGTCATCAACACCCCTTTGTAGACATCTAGCTTTTTTAGGGCAATTCCACTACCTCGAACAACAGCTCGCAGGGGATCTTCTGCTATGTTTACTTGTAGTTTTGTTTTTTGCGCTAATCGTTTATCGAGTCCTCGTAAAAGCGCGCCACCGCCCGTAAGATAGATGCCGTTGTCGTAAATATCTGCAGATAGCTCTGGGGGAGCGCTCTCCAAAGCTTTTAACACAGCTTCTTCAATCTTTGAAATCGATTTATCTAAAGATAGCGCAATTTCATGATAGTTTACTTTAATAATCTTAGGTATACCTGTCATCAAGTCTCTTCCACGTACCTCAAAATCATTGGGTGCCTCCTCTAGCTCAGCTAGAGCAGCGCCCACTTCAATTTTAATTCTCTCTGCCGTTCTTTCTCCTACAAGTAAGTTGTGCTGCCTTCGCATGTAGTCCAAAATATCTTTTGTAAAGATATCGCCTGCAATGCGAATAGATTGGTCACAAACAATTCCTGAAAGTGCAATTACAGCGATTTCCGTGGTGCCCCCGCCAATATCCACAATCATAGATCCTACCGGTTGTTCTATATCAATCCCAATACCGATGGCTGACGCAACAGGTTCATGAATCATATAAACTTCTTTGGCCCCAGCATGTTCTGCTGAATCCCTGACAGCTCTTTTCTCCACCTCTGTAATCCCAGAAGGAATACAAATAACCATCCTATGAGAAATTGGCTTGAAGAACCTCCTCTTCATGTTGTTAATCAGCTTGATCATACCACGAATCATGTGTTCGGCCGCATGAAAGTCTGCAATCACACCATCCTTGAGTGGCCTAATGGTTTTGATATTCTCATGCGTTTTTTCATGCATTTGCATTGCTTCTCTACCAATGGCAATCACTTTATTTGTATTTCTATCTATCGCTATAATCGAAGGTTCATCTACAACAATTTTGTCTTTTTGTATGATTAACGTGTTTGCTGTTCCTAAGTCAATAGCAATATCACTAGAAAAGAAATTTAGAAAACTCATATAATTATTTATTGATTGGGTGATTTATTAGTTTATTTTTATCGATTAAATTTTTAGGAAGCATTTACCGATTTTGTAGACTAAAAAAGCAACTTTGCACTTCCTCTACCACTTCCCTCTACACGATGAAGCCTCCTCCTCTTTTTTTAATGCTACCTATTGTAATTTGGAAGTGTCTAATTTATGATTTCAAACAGTATAGAGCAAATTTGTTTGAATATTTTCTTGGTTGCGTGTTATGTGTAAAGGGTTCTATCGAACGGCCACATGTATCATGGTGGATCAACCGCTCTCTTTAACGCACCTTTCAGCTTTCATCCACCTTGCTGATTAATCCTTTAGGAAACTTAAATTACCCGCCGCGCTTTTCTGTAGGCCTTCCGATAATAAGGAGCAAACAACTCGCTTTCAATAACACCTCTACTACGAGAAGCATGAATAAACCTGATCCTTTTTCTTCCACTTACTTGTGTTACAATGCCAACATGGCTTACCTTTCTTTTCTTTTTTTTATTCAAAGCAAAGAAAACTAAATCGCCAGGTCTTAGCTTTTTTATAGAGACCTGCTTCCCCACTTTGCTTTGTGCCTCAGAAGTTCGTGGCAGGTGAATCCCTCCCTCCTTAAAAGAAACCATCACTAGGCCTGAACAATCCATTCCTCTTTTAGTCGTACCCCCTAATCTAAAAGGTGTTCCTTTAAAGCTTCTTGCTGTTTCTATAATGGTGGATACCTTTGCTGTTTTAGCTTTTCTTATTAGGCTACATCCACTTATTGAGAACGCTAGCCCCCAAAGAAAGGCAACCTTCAGTAGGAAATATTTTTGGCCTTTTCGTGTTATCATACTACAAGCAGGACTTATGCAAGAAGAGTAATTTGCGTTAAATTTAGGTAAAATCAAAAATATCGCCTAATGTAGCAATAAATGGAGGTTTATGAATAACGATAAAATCTTCATCTTCATAAATAAAGCGTGCGGTTAAAGTCTGTTCTTTTTATACCCATCGCAAAATACGCGTTTACCCAATCAATCAACAACTACTTCACTGAGGCTGTCAATAGTTAGATGTTTATTAGCCAATTCCATCAGTGTCAAAGCATCCATATTACAGATAGTAGTATAATACTGCTGGTAATAATCTTGACTTAGCCCATATAAATAAACTGCTTTAAACTTTTCCATTAAAGAGAAAGGATCATTTATTTCCGATAGAAAAGTACCAAGCATGTAGTTTTTTAGTTTTTGAAGCTCTTCAGGAGTTATTGCTTGTTTTGGGAGGAGATTAATTTCCCTATAAATCTCTTCGAGTGCTTGTTGGGTAAAGGATTGAATGACATCTGTTGAAATAAGGAAGCAACTAGCATGTCTGAAAGGAACAATGCTAGAAAAAATGCCATAAGTATAACCCTTTTCTTCACGAATATTTTGCATGAGTCTTGATCCCCAATACCCCCCCAGCAGTTCATTGAGAAAGAGCATCGGAATATAGTCTTCATGCTGCTTTGTAAATAATGTTTTGCCAATTCTAATAGAAGATTGCATGCTTTCTTTTTTAGTCGATCGTTGAATTTTAGTAGGGACCTTTGTAATACTTTTCGTCAATGAAGAGGGGGAAGGGGTACTTTTCTGGCAACTAAGTTCCTGAAGATGTTGCTTAACAACTTCTATCATTGCATCTTCAATTTGTCCACTCATAAAAATTTCGCATCCAGCGAAGAGTTGTTGCTGGTAATAGCTTTTTAAGCTATCAGGCTCAATACGCGCTACTTCTTCTTCAGTAAGATACTTCCCATAGGGATGACGCTTGCCAAATAATGCTGCTTTTAACTCTTTTTGCGCTACACGATTATTTTTCTCATTATTGACTTTGATAGCCTGTGTTTTAATATTTTTTAAAAGTTCGAGTGAATGGGCAGGAAAGGTCGACTCAAAGAGTAGTTCTCTTACAAGAGAAAGCATCTTATCAAAATAGCTTGATAGGGTAAAAAGATGGATGCTTAAAAAATCTGCTTCTGCAACAATATCTAAGCTAGCTCCATATTGATCGATATAGGTAGCAATGGCGGTAGCACTTTTTCTGTTTGTACCTTCTTTGAGCATTTTTGCTGTAAAATAGGCTATCCCATTTTGGGGCTCATACCAGCTACCTGCTTTAAAAATAATTTCCAGCTTGACGATAGGCTGGGTACCGGCATTGAGTACAAATAGTGGTATGGACTCATTGAGTTGGTATTTTTTAGGCCATTGCAATGGAACAAAGTCAATTTTT
>JAKSDE010000146.1 GCA_022360235.1 Cytophagales bacterium | reverse complement strand
GCCAGCAGCGTCAGCTGGAGCGGAAAAGCAACAGACTACACACAGCGGCCAAAGGTCTGGCGGAAGACACGCCTTGGTTCGAGTGGATAGCAGGAGCGCGCTCCAGTCGAGCCTCATGCGCAAAGGTAAGCTCCTGTTGCACAACGAGTTGCCCGGTGCAAGGTACTCAACGGATGAATCTCCCGGCGGAAAAGTGCGCTCTCTTGGCACTGCGAATGCATAGGTTGCGTGTGAGGGCTGAAACCCAAAGCTGTGCAGTGCTTCTGCGGTGGCGCTGGGCATGCTGCTGTAAACGAACTATAGATAGGATATAGATTATTCCTTGCGGCTTTTGGAGTTGGTTCTGTGTGCGGTAGAATTCCTGCAGTTCAACTTTTTCCCAACCTGTCAGCGCTTGAGTGTGCTCCCAGCATGTGGCATGTGCAACTTTCTGGGGACTGGTGGCAACCCGGAAGGATTCTTTCATTCAGCCAAGCTACACGGATTGATTGGTGGGGGATGGGCTGTAGCACGGAATGGTCAGATTGTGCCACTCTCGCATCTACAAAGTAGTTTAAGATGCAATCTAGCTAGTTCGCGATGACGCTCTGATGTAGTATTTGCCGTGCTGCGTCTGTGCTACCACACCGTTCGCTATTGGCGGTGGTGGCTTCTTGTTGGATACACCACGGTCGATGGGCAAAGCAAGGCGCGTTAGATAGGCAACAAGCAATCGTATTGCAATAGAGGCAAAAGCAAGCTCTTGTGCACACACCATTTCCGGTTTTCCACATGAAATGCATCACGTAATCTACATCGATACACAGTTTGTTTCTTAGCTGTAGCTACGCAAAGAATTGTGCATGGCCACGAAAAGTATGTGAGCAACATAGTATCTCTACATACTATGTCGAGAGGTAGCTGCGCAAGGTTCCACGAGTACTCCACGCTAAGCAACTGGCTAGGTGATTTCCATCGCACTTGCAGAGTTGACGTATAGCTATGCCCGAACACCGGAACCCAGCTTGACTTTTCCAATAGATT
>JAKSDE010000281.1 GCA_022360235.1 Cytophagales bacterium | reverse complement strand
GGCGTTCTAGTGCACCCACGTGTAGTTAAGTGCTCGAAACAGGTTGAGGTCGGATGCTATTGTGGGTGCACATGCACAACAGTAAGCGCTGCTTAGTGCACCTATGTGCCTCCAAAGTCAGGTTCCGTGTTTTCGGCTTCACGTGCAACTTGAGGACAAAAGGGGCGATTTGAAACCAAGTCTTTTTCCTGTAGTGCGTGACATGGTGCAGCTGGAACCTGTATTGCTTCATTGTGGTTATCCCATGCTGGCTGTGGTCAGCGTGTCCCTCTATACCCCTTCGTGCATTGCCATAGCGCTGCTATTGCCGGAAGATTCGCAATAGGCAAATACCCTTGCGACTTGCGGCTGGGTTGTAGTTCTTTTTTCTGTCATGTCCAGAAACTTGCCTTCTTCCCCGCTAAGGGGTTCCTTTCTTGTGGAGCTGCGGTAGGTGTTGCCGCAGATGCTTGGGACGGTGCGGGGGCATATCCTGCGTTACACGAGACCTCTTATTGGGTATCAACAGATTTATCAAACAAGTTGCTTGACCAGCAGGCGCGGCTGCGGTGCGGCGGTAGTTAAGACTACTGGAGCAGAGGTAGCGTCGCCCAAGCTGCATACAAGTTGCCGCCACGTGGATAACGATCCTCGGATGAGTTGTCGTGGTTTGCAACTATCCGCAGCACCTATTCCTTCGCTGCAGCACTGCCATAGCACCACCCAAGTAGCCGCCATGTAACTGTGCGACTGACCCACAGTCCTGAGTCCTCCCTTTTGTGGTAGTAAAGTGGTCCTTACGATATCTGTCGGGCCCAACATAGATGTGTACGTGCCTATGCGGGGTTGTCCTTCGGTCTTACCAAGGTTTGCTTCAACTAGGTGCTGTGCAAGGAAATTGACCCCCGAAGAAGCAACTTGTGGCGTGCTTACAAGTGGGTACGGGACTGGACGAGACTTGCTTCAACATGAAGCACGACGTCCTTGTCCTCGGGGTACGTTTGCCGACTAGCAGTACATCGTGGGCGATGTTGACACCCATGATGTAGCACTGAAATTATGTCGCGCGTATAGGATGCACCGTTTGTGTGGTATATTTGGTGTATGCAGAATACAGTAATCACCCAACAACCGAGGATTCATTCATTTGCAGAACACAGCAATCTCGGAGTAAAATAGGTGCCCAACTTAGCCCCATTCTTGTAAATCTACTATATAGTTGGATGTACATTGGAAGCATATTGCGTTGCGTATTGGATGCACATTGTAGGTGTGCTTTGGGAGAGGCTCTGCTGCGCGAGGGTAGTCGTTTGGTTGCTCCCATAGGGCATGAGGCACTGCGGTGGGCATTAGCACGAGGGCCAAACATGGCGCTGGGTGGAGATCTTGTATCTGCACAGTCAGCATTGGGAGCAACAGGGCTGTGATCGATTGTGCAATTCTCTTTTGGAGCTGGCAACGTTGCAGACTTGTCGCGGTCTCGCGCCGGCAGCGTGATGCAAAGTTGGCAAAACCCATGGGCTGCTTCCTTCCTCTAGCTGACAGGCTTTTAAGCAAACTTTCGTCC
>JAKSDE010000473.1 GCA_022360235.1 Cytophagales bacterium | reverse complement strand
TTTGTTAGGTATGTTTACCGCCATCGACTGACGCATTATAATGTGTACATTATCAGTCATATACTATCATGTTCTGAGTTCCGAGTTCTTGAGTTCTGAGTTTGGTCATAAATATAGGGTATAACTACCATTCTCCTTCAGCGTACATCATAATCAACCCTAACAAATTCTTAGCCGCATGAGCCACTCTTGGATCGTCTGTTTCTAGCGTCGTTCTGAGGTAGATCCATTCTTGATAAGCTTTTTCAAAGGCTTCCATCTCTTCTAGATCGAGCCACAAAACGTTTACAAACACATGGGCAGGCGCTTCTAGGGTAATAAACTTATATAATAGATTCTTAAATACCTCACTTTGAAAGCGTGCTGGCCAAGTAGGAAAAACCATCGTCATAATGAAAGAGTAAGGGTCATTAGCCCCCTCAAAGGTAGTACCCTCCCTTAACAAGATGTGCTCAACCAGATGAAAGCCTTCACTTCGGCTATTAAATTTCTTAAAAAATCCTGCAGCGCTCTGTATAATAGCTTTTGCTTCTTCTAAAGTTTTAATTTGTATTTGCTTGCTGTCTAATTCAATAAACTTATCTCGCTTTTTATTTACGTAAAGTCTTATTTCATAGCCTTCGGGCTTTTCTATGCAATCGTAATTGTCCTCTTCGATACCAAATCGAATAGCCAGATGCTTGATGCGAGGAAATTTTCCCTTAAATATAAATAAATTATCGTATTTTGACTGCAAGTTTTCTCCTAAAAAAATTTGAAAGCTTTGTTGAGGCATGCCTTTTTCTAGATAAAAATTATCTTTTAGATTTTCGTGTAAAAGCCTTCGCTGAAAATTTCTGATGCCTAATATACGACAAGCTCTTCTTTCAAAGCCACTGATATTTTTATTGCCCCAGCTATAATTTTGTGTATTGGTAACATCGAGTGCTTTGTTTCTATCTTTACTAATGGCAATGTAGTCTTGGAGAAACAGCTTCTTGTCATATATCAAATTTTTGGGGGCTTTCTCGCGAAAGATATCATGCGTGAGGAAGGAGTATTCTGTGAAGACTTCGGCAAATCTAGCTAGCAGATGATCTAAAAGTTTGTTTTTCCTGTTTTGATCGTGTTGTCCACGCTCTGTAATGTCATTTAACTGGCGGCTATAATACATCTTTGTATCATCTTGGTACCTTGTCTTTTTATGCTTATTGTTCGCTGCAGAGATACCTAAGTACTTTCTTTGTATCTTAAATTCAGCATCTTTATCGTCTTCTCTATGTGAGCTAGGCTGCCTTATCAACGTTTTGAGATAGGGTACATCTGTGAGAAATTGACTAAAATAGGTTTTGTTTTTTTTAGATTGAACAGCTAACAGATCTTTTACATGCGCCAGTTGCGCAAAATAGTTGGCAAGGAGTTGATCAAAAAATAGGAGGTATCCTTTTAATTGTTGCGCCTTTGCGGCTCTTTCTTTAGAAGTTGTTCGTGGTAAGCCTTCTTCTCCTACTCCATAAGTCAAAGGAAAGTGATGCTGAATAGAAGTATAATCGGCTAATTCTTTAAACTCACCTGTTTGAACGGCAATATCTTTTTCAGTGAAGTAAGGTTTTTTAAACACACGATCACGGGTAATCTCTTCAATGCATCTCATTACCCCGGGCCCATGGGTAGCCACTTCTGAGCCATGATGGTAAAGGGTAATGCTGCTTTTCTTCACATCAAGTTTAGGTGCTCGCTCAGGGGGTATCTTGATGACGGTAGCGTCTGATGCAATCTCTTCTTCCTCGATTGCCAAAGAGAAGCTCCTCACACTATCTAGGTTTTCTATCCCGGTGATTTTTTCTAAGATTTCGGAAATGTGGATAACAGTGTGTATGTTATTTTTTTCTAGTTCCTCTTCATCAATAAAACCTTGTTGAAGTAAAGGGCCGGTAAATACTTCTTCCACGGTTTTCTTCTTATCTATGAGCATTTCCTTTAAGGAGTAGAACCGAATGTGAGGCGAGATAAATGAAGCCACGCTAAAGAGTATCTCAGCCAATAATACTTCTCCACTTTTATGGGGTAGGTCTGATCTCACTTCGATTGATGCGTTTACACGTACATAAAGGGGAGTAAGTAAGCGAATCTCAAAAAAGTCTTCACACAGATTCCTATGTTGATAAAGCTTTTTCTTTACTTGCTTGATTACTTTTTGCTCATCGACCTCTTCTTCTAGGTCAAGGGAGACGTTATAACCTCCTTTAATGGCTTTTTCTTCTTCACTCCAAGAAAACTTCACGTTTCTCACGCCAGGCACATCAACGACTATCTTTCTAAAGTCATTGACTGTCAGTGGGTTGCATGGAAGAATTTCACTCGCTGAATAAAAGTATTGGGTTGTTTCTTTCTCTTCCTTTTGATTGGAATTGTGGGCTAACAGGTCTTTGATATCAAAGTTAATGCGGTATCCTAGTTCTGTAATAGCATAGCAGAGCTGTTCAAGTATAGTAATGCCTGGATCATGCTTATTGTAGTCGGTCCATATTTTTCCTGCTAATTCTTGGATGTATTCTATGCCCCGCTGTTTTAAGAAGGCATAGTCCATACTCTGATGGGTAGGTGCTTTATCTGCTAGGGCCATTGTTTATTTGTTTATTGGGTGACAGCACTTCAGGTTTCACCTTCTCAAGCAAAAGTCACTCGGTCATTAAGTTTACTCCATGCTTGGGTAACAGTACAAAGTCAGTCACGCACACAAAGCGTTTGTCTGATCGCTTTTATGCTTACGTGTCTTTCTGTTTTTAAAAATTGGTTTCTAAAGTACCAAGGACGGGTAATCAAGTGATCTATATTAGTTAAATATGATAACAGACCCATGAATTCAGCAATAGCCTTTTTATCAACCGGTTTGAATTCCGTAACTCCTAACCCTTGTGCAGCAGTATTAGCAAAGGCTTTCCTATTACCAATTGAAACAGGAAGGAAATTTAAGTTAGCAGCTTCCTTTAAAAACTTTTCAACTTCTTGATTATCTGTTCCTTGAAAATCAGCTTTATTTATAAAAGAAAACGCTTTGAAGGTGGGGTTTATGGCAGTCATCTCTTCTAGAATATCTACTACTTTTTCAAGGGTCCAAATGTCTAACGATCGAGGAGCAAAGGGGATAAGATAAATATCTGCCACACTAATAGCTGCACGTTGACTGACTGTATCACGCCCTCCTGTATCAATGATAAGATGATCGTACTTTTTTTTTAGTCGTAATGTTTGATTACGTACTGCTTTATTGGCTAACTGGATAGAGGTGTACCCTACCTCTTCTTGCTTTGTTTCATTGCGAAAAGCCATAAAGTAAGAAGCTGTAGCTTGATCATCTGCATCAATTAATAAAATGTCATGCCCTTGTTTCGCTAACTCAATAGTCAAATTTGTGGCAATCTTAGATTTACCAGATCCCCCCTTAATACCACTAATTACATAGATCATTACCATGCTATTTTAATACAAAGATAATACTAAAAATAAATAAAAACAACTTGGTTTTAGTACTAATTTAGTACTATTATAATACTATAATAGTTCATATATCCTCCAACCGAAGGGCTGGAGATTTTTTTGCTGGACAGGGCTACAGGGTGTGAACCCTCGATAGGAAGTAAACTAATTTATAAATACTTGTAGACAGTGGTTCTACCCATATTTAGCTTTTTAGCTATTTTGGTAGGAGAAACCCCAGAGGCCTTGAGCACTCTAACCTTAGTAACAATATCATCTGAAAGGGGCTTACGTCCTTTATATTTACCAGCTGCTTTAGCTTTTGCAATGCCTTCGAGTTGTCGTTCTCTTTTAAGATGATATTCGAACTCTGAAATAATCCCCAGCATCGAGTAAAACAGCTGTCCCATTGGAGTGGCTGTATTCAAGTTTTGCTGAAGGATGAACAGACTAAAAAAGAAAATGTTCCTAAATTAGTAATAAAGTTCTAAACGAACAATTTTTAGGTTTGCTCAGAGAGTATATATAGGGTATACTCTATAAGGACAAATACGAATTAGGGTCAGGGGGAACATTCGGGTAAATTTGAGACGGTTATAGAAAATAATTCAGAGCCTGTTGTGGACTTAGACTATAGGGGCCGAGGAGATGAAAGAAGGTTCGTTGATTTAAAAAAACAAAAAAGGAGGACGGCTTTGGCAGGCCCATTAATTTTCCTAAATTAGGGGGTGAACTCACTATTATGCCTATGAAAGAAAAAAACAAAGAGAAAATTAACCAGGCCCATGACGCTTATGGCAAAGAGTGCTTAAGTCGCAAAGAGGTCGCCATTGATTTTCTCAAGGGACATTTGCCCAAAGAACTAATAGAATTGATCGATTTAGACTCGCTCGAACTCACCAAGGGGGACTTTGTAGATGATTATTTTCAATATCATAATGACGTAACTTACAAGGCAAAAATCAATGGCCAGGAAAGCTTTATCTATTTCATGGTCGAACTCCAGCTGATGCCTAAGAAGCTGATGGCCTTTAGGATGGTGTGCTACCTAGTATTGCTCTTAAAAACTTACCTCAAACAAAATAAGAACGC
>JAKSDE010000465.1 GCA_022360235.1 Cytophagales bacterium | reverse complement strand
GCACCCAAGCAAAAGCCTCGTTAAATGCACGAAAAATAGCCTGGTTCTTCAATTCATCATCGAGTAAGGTAAAATCAAGATCTTCTGAGTAGCGATAATCCTCAAATAGGCTTTCTTGAGCACGGTACCTCCTTTGAAAGCCAAGGCCTGTGACAAAATTGGTTGCTGGCTAATGGCATACAAGACCCCGCTCAGTACATAGTCTTTCTCTATCTGTGTATCTCTTACCTGCGCTCGGCTAGCTTGCTGTTGTATAGCTTTTGGGGTGATCATGTGAGTAAAGCTGATCGAAGGGTAGCTGTATCTACATTTTGCTAATACTCCAGCGACTGATTCTTTTCCCGCTTAGAGGTATTTCAGGATCTAAAAGAACAAAGGAAGGGGTTTTTACCTTTTGAAGCTTCTTGGATAAGGAAGTTTTGATCTCAAATAATTCCAGTAAAAAGCCTAGTCGTTTGATTACAGCCTGGCAGTTAAAGCGTTCTAAGTACATCCAAAGCTTCTGCTGATCAATACGCTCCTTGGCCATCAAGAGTGCTTTAGCTATCTCTACGATACCACCTGCATAAGCAGGTTTGAATAAACAATCAATGAAAATCTTTTCCAGATCAGCACAATAGACTTGGTTAAAATCATTAATCCATGTCCGTTCGAACCCGAAAAAGTGATTCTTGTTGTGATAGATGAATTGAAAGGGTATCTCTTTGATGGTTACTACGGCAGGTCGTATCTGCTTGTTGACAACAATCTGTTCTTTAAGAGCAGGTTGAGTGATGAGTCCATGAATTTGCAAGGCAGCGTAGTAGCCAATATAGTAAGGCTGCTCTTTGACAAGGTAGGGTGCTAACCGATGCCAATTGGGCATGAAAGTAGCAGGATCCTGTTCGTAAGGGATGATACAGTAAAGCCCCTGTTGAACGCGCATAAGTAACCCCTGCTGTGTCATGGTGCTGAGGAGCTTTGCTAAAATTTTTGGAGTGTTGGGAATAGCCTTGAAGAGCCTGAGAGATAGTAAAGCAAGGCTGATCTCGTTGATAGAAATAGGTTAAGAGTTTGCCAGCTTGTGGGGAAATAGCTTTTGATTTCATATTGGTATATTGAGTTGATAACTCAGTACAATGATACAAAATATCTGTCATATTTTTAAAGATTTGGCCCTACAACGCTATAAATTTGCACGAGGGATGAAGATAACAAACTACTGATCATAAGCATGTCAATTTTGTCCCATAAGTTTAGCTAATTTGTTCTATTTATCCAAAAAAGTCCTATGCACATAGTAGCCCAAAAAGGCCACAAAGACATCGTAGAATTTCTTACAGCGCAAGGCGCTGATATGAATGCAAAAGTACGCGGCCTACAACCTTTCCATATTGCAGTAATACAGGGGCATGCTCAGGTAGTAAAGCATTTTATAGAATATTATGGGGAGGAGGGCAAAAACATAAATGTGCAACTTACAGATAAAGGTTTCACTGCTTTAGACCTTGCAAGAAAGGCAAGGCCGGTAAACGAAGAGATAAAAGTTATGCTCATAGCGGCAGGAGTGAAGAGAAAAAAGGACTTTGTACCCAATGCATTTTTTAGAATGCTTAGGTACATATCAAATATTACCATAGGGCTTTCTCCAAGCGTTACTATTAATCCTAATCCTAATCGTAATTAAATACTTTTGGTAGTTCTACATATGGCTGCAGGGCAAAAGGCTTTCCGTGAAAATGGATAAAAAGAGAAAAAGTCTCAAAAATTTTAAATTGGCAACTATTCTACTTTTTTACGCACTAAACCACAGGGAAATATAGGCTAGTCAAGGAGGTATTAGAGCAGCTTGCTATACAATACGCTTTTAAGGACAGCCTAGCAGAAAGAATAGCTAGCTGTGATGCTACCCTCTTGCTAGACAGCCTATACCAAGCAATACAAAAACTTCCTTAACACGAACAAGCCATCTCACACAGTGTAGCTTAACAGTCGGAACTCGGAACTCGGAACTCAGAACTCGAAAGTAGTATCATTTCACAGTCTCTTTTAGTACAGCAACATCATCAAAAGGATACTTTTTGCCTTTTATTTCTTGGTAAGTCTCATGCCCTTTGCCTGCTATTAAAACTATATCATTCGTTTCAGCAAGCAAGCAGGCAGCCTTGATCGCTTCTCTTCTATCAACAATCGCTCGTGTTTTCCTTTTCTGTAGGTCGGTTAACCCTGCCTCCATTGCCTTGATAATAGCCTTGGGCGCTTCACTGCGTGGATTATCAGTAGTAAAAACGACCTTATCGCTTAGTTGACAGGCAATTTTTGCCATCAAGGGTCTCTTGTGTGGATCTCTGTCTCCGCCACATCCTACTACAGTAATGATCTTGCTGTTTTTACTTTTAATTTGGTGAATCGTAGTCAACACATTTTCTAAGGCATCAGGCGTGTGGGCGTAATCTACAATTGTATTGAAACCTTGCGGGGTAGGAATACATTGAAATCTTCCGCGGATAGGAGGTAAGACTGATAAAGCGATGAGTACCTCGTCACTGGCTTTGCCGAGTAAGCAGGCTGTGGCGTAGGCTGCTAGTAGATTATAGGCATTAAAAGCGCCTATGAGTTGAAACCAGACAGATTTACCGGCAATACACAACTCGAGGCCTTGTAAGGTGTTGGAGAGCAACTTGGCTGTAAACGCAGTGGGTGTTTTTAGCGCAAAGCTGTGTTTGGCTGCTTTTGTATTTTGTACCATGACTGCTTTCCTTTTATCATCTGCATTGAATAGGGCAAAAGCCTGCGCAGGGAGTTCATCAAAAAGCTTTTTCTTAGCATTGATATAGTTGGCAAAGGATTGATGGTAATCGAGATGATCATGGGTAATATTGAGGAAGACAGCACCTGCAAGATGGAGTCCTGCTAGGCGTTCTTGCTCAAGGGCGTGTGAGCTTGCTTCCATAAAACAATATTGGCATCCTTGTTTGACCATCTGGGCAAGTAGCTGGTTGATTTGTAACGGGTCTGGGGTAGTATGGGTCGCAGGGAAGGTTTGTTCATGCACTTTATTATAGAGGGTCGATAGCATACCTACCTTATAACCTAGTTTTTTAAAGAGTCCATATAATAAATTGACGGTGCTTGTTTTTCCATTGGTACCTGTAACAGCGATGAGTTGGAGCTTTGTGGAGGGGGTTTGGTAGAAGTTCGAAGCAATGATTCCCAACGCACGGGCACTATGGTCAACGACTACATAGGTAACCTCCTTTGCTCTTTGTAGAGGGAGATGGGTAACGACCACTACGTTACTTCCTAAAGCAATGGCTTGTGAAATGAAGTCATGTCCATCTACATTTGTTCCTTTGATGGCCACAAATAAGGTAGCTGTGTTTACTTGTCTCGAATCAAAGGTGATGGCTTTGACCCTTGCCTCTTTGTTTCCAAGGAGGGTTTTGACAGTAACGCCTTTAAGTAATTCGCTGAGCAAATACATTTTGTTCAATGAACCTCTTTCGAAACTCGATATTTAAGCTCCCTATTATAGTGTTGTCCATGCATTTTTAATAGGCCTACCTAACGCGCTCTCAAGTCCCCAAACCAATGCTTGATACTAACAATTACGCGTTCTGTAAACTTCTTGCAACAATCTCAATAGAGATCCGCCTTTGAAAAATGTTTAAAATTCCAAGCGAAGTGCGGCCAAAAATTGGCCTGTCTGAGGAGTAAAGCGACGAGTTTGCCAATTTTTAGCACGTAGCGCAGGAATTTTAGCCATTTTTCAACAGCGGTGAGGGCCCCCGGCAGGGGAAGCAAAAAGTAGCAATTTACATCACTTTTGATTAAGATTCTAGTTTTGAAAGAAGTCTAATTTTAAAACAATGCTTCTTCCTTTCTTTGCTTGCTCACCGGGCAGCAAGGACTGTGTACGCACCTTACCCTTTCCTTGTACCACTACGCTTAAGCCACGATTTTCAAGTAGGAATAAAGCATCTTTTAAGGTCATGCCTATTACATTGGGCACCTGCTTCTCGCTATTGTTACCAATAGGTTGCCAAGTAATTGTGTTTCCTTGAACCGTAGTTCTTACCCATTCTTCATCTATATTGTCTGTATACGCAATGTTTAACGCATGACACACTTGTATGAAGTCTGTCTTTTTTCCTACACTGCTTCGTAGGAAGCTATTTTTGTCTTTATCTTCTTTAACAAAAGTATTATTCATATCGATATCTTTGGCTGCTATTTTGTCAGCAATTTCTTTAAATACAGGTGCTGTCACATTCGAGCCACATTGCCTGAAGCCTTTGGGGTTATCCACCACTACGATGCAGCTATATCTCGGTGCTTCAGCAGGAAAGTAGCCTACAAAAGAAGTGCACCAGTTGTTGGTATACCTTCCATCAACAAATTTCTGGGCTGTTCCTGATTTGCCAGCGATTTTGTAAGAGCTGTTTTGAATGCTACGCGCTGTTCCCCGTTCTACTACCCCTTCTAGCATCGTTTTTAGCTTTGCCAATGTTTTATTTGAACATAGCTTTTTGTTTAACACTACGCCGTTAAATTCCTTGATAGTTCTGTTGGCCTGCTTAATCTTCTTCACAATGATAGGCTGTATGCATTTACCGTTATTGGCTATCGCATTGTACAGCGTTAGTATTTGTAAGGGAGTAATTTTCAGCTCGTAGCCGATCGACATCCAAGGCAGTGTAACGCCACTCCATGAAGGATCTTTAGGACTTTTGACGACAGGTAGGCCTTCTCCTGTCATCTGAAACCCAAGGGGCTTTGCTAAACCAACTTTATGAATATAGTCAATAAATTTTTGTGGTTTCTTCTTAAAGACACTATCTACTAGCTTTGATATGCCTACATTAGATGATTTTTCAAATGCTTCTTGAATAGATATTTTTCCATACCCTCCTCTTTTAATGTCGCGCATGATGCGGTCATAAAAACGGCATTGCCCCTCTCCTGTCTCAATACTGTCGGTAAGTTCGAGCGTGGTTTCTTCTAGTAACGCCATCATAGAGACAAGTTTAAACGTAGACCCTGGCTCTCTAGCCCCTTGGTTTCCCACCGCATAGTTATAGGTTTCTGTGTATTCTTTGGAGTATACACGACTTAAGTTAGAGATCGCTTTAATTTCACCTGTTTGTACCTCCATTACTATTACGCAGCCATAATCTGCCTCTTCTTTTTGCAAAGCTTTTAATAGTGTATTTTGCGCTACATCCTGTAAATTTACATCGATAGTAGTTACTATATCATAGCCATGGACCGGTCTCACTTCAGAGCCGTCATATACCATTTTCCAATTACCTCCTACTGTTTTTTGATAAAGGGCTCTTCCTTCAACGCCCTTTAGTTCTTTATTGAAGCTATACTCCAGTCCTGCTCCATATTCATTTTCATTAATGAAGCCTACGGTTCTAAAGGCAAGATTTCTGAAGGGATGAAGCCGTTTCTCTACCTTCTCAAAAATTACGCCTCCTTTCCAACGCCCTTTCTGAAAAATTGGCCACTTGCTCATCATCTTCTTTTGTTGATAGTTGATTTGTTGTCTATTTAAGGCGATGTACCTCTTATTTGCCCCTCGGGCATCATAGATTAATTTTTTATAAGCTTGCGCACTTTTGTCTTTATAAAAGTTGGCTAACAGGTGGGTAAGGGAGTCAATACCTGCTTGCAAAACTTCTTTGTCAACAACGCATGGGTCAAATGCTACGCGATAGAAAGGCAATGAAGTAGCTAGCAAGCTACCATTATCAGTATAAATATTGCCTCTTGTTGGCTTGATAGATCTATACTCCAAGCCCCCTACCTCTGCTACTTTTTTCCATTTACTGCCTTGTACGAATTGTATATGCGCTATCTTGATGATGATAGCTACAGAAGAAATAAAGACTACTAAAAAAGCGATTCTTGTTCTTAAAAGAATTGTTTTTTTAATCGTCACGTTGGTGTAACTTTATTTTGTGCGGCGGTTGTGTACTTTCATAGATTTCCCTTGAAGCTACTCTTTTAGCCACTTCAGATTGTTTGCTAGCAAACATATAGTCTGCTTTTAGTGTTGTAAAATCGACTCTTAAGTCTTCCACCTCTTCCTCAAGCTGCGTAATTTTCCGAATTACTTTTTCGTAGTAGTGTGTATTACCGACATAGAGTATACCTAAGAAAAAGATATACAACACGTAGGGAAGGTATTTCATAGGGAAGTCTTCAGAGAAAAAGCCCTTGCGTTGTAAAAATTGCGCTATGTAAGTAAATAAGTTGGCCCTTTTTTGAGATTTATACGTGTTTTTCTTCATAACAAAAGTGGCGCTTTATTCTGACATTAGACTGCTGCAAAACGCATTAAAATCCGTTCCTATAGCCTATAAAGAAGGGATGTAACCTAGTTTTGCAACAGTCTCGCTATGCGTACAAAGTGTGCGAAAGGTAAAGCGATTAAAACGCATGCTATTATCAAATGCTATTGTGTCGCGTTCCTGTCTTGTCCTCTCTCTCCTTTGCCTGCTTATCTCCAACGCCTGCTACCCTTAGTTATATACTAAAGAGTTTCCCTCGTAGGCATCGAAAATCTCGAGATACCACCCTCAGGTTCTTTTAACTGCAGCACTCGTGTTTTTCATTCATTATACTTTCTTTGTCTTCTCTGTAGGTTGCTAGTTCTCCCCTACTATCCAGTGCTTCTTCTGCCTCTTTGATGGCCTTTTCCGCCTTTTCATCTATTCGCTGGATTTTTTCTTGCTCTTCTTTTAAATAAGCCACCGCTTCTTGGGGAGTTCTTTTGTCCCACGCAGGATTAAGGCTACTCATCCAATCCGTCATGTGCTTATGGGCAAGATTCAGTGCTTGCATTAACGCACTGTATTCTTCTATTGTCTTTTGATACACTTGGTCTTCTTCATTCTTGAGCTTTGCTACTACTCTTTCTAGAGAATTATTTAGTTCTTCGATTCTTTTTACTTTGCCTGTTGCTTCCTCTTTTACTTCCATTAGCTCTTGATAAATTGCCCTTGCTGTTTTTTTAAGCTCAGAACGATAGTTAGCTAAGAAAATTGTGACGGCACCTAGTAAAAGGAAAAACAACATAAGATAAGTGGATTTTTTCATAACATTACATTTTTAATTATTGAACAAAATTTAAAAGCTTTAAAGTTAATAAACTTTCCTTTAAGTTATGCCTCTCGGCAAATTTAACGAAAGTATTTGACACTCCTCTCGCTGAAGCAAGAGGATTCTTGGACTTAATAGCTCCACAAGCTGACAAGGGTTGTCCGACTCCCCTATATTCAACCGTATTGACATCTGCATGGGCCTGATGACCCTAGTTTTGACCTACAAAGCGAGTGGGTACTAGATAGACGCCCCCTTTCCACGTGCGTTTATAGGCTAATTGTCTGCGAAATTCATACTACCTTTGCTCTAATAGCGTCTTACTTTAACCCTGATTTTGCTTTAACTTTTCTACCTGGATGTAGTAGTGTGTCACCCACTGAGCTACTCCTATGCCTTACTTGTAGGTTTCCCCTATACACGAATGCAGGGTTTTTCATTGCGTAGATAGTTTATGAAAGTAGTCTTTACGAATAGGAACTATCTTTCTATGGTGGTAAAGGTACACAAAAAAATAGAAACAACAATGGAAAAAGAATAGATGAGAAGAGGAAGACAGGGTGTCTCTATTACATGTTCATTGGGTCTTTTTAACGAAATACTTATTTTTACAAAAATCTATTTAGTCGGCCCTTCATAACGCGTGCGACGTGAAGTTGTACAAACAATTGTTCTGCTAGGACAGAACTCACTAGGCTACTAGTGATATCCTATCGATACATGCCAGACTGGTAACAGTCTGGTGTGAAGCGATCGATACAATGTACCCTGCTTGGGCACTATGAAATCGTGAGAGGCCATAGTACCTGCTAGCACTGTGCGGGTAAGGGGCGAGGATGAGTGGTAAGGTTAACTTAAGGTGAACCGTTGTTTAAGCATCGTTAAAGGGAACAAGCCAAAAGTGCTGATAGGCTTGGGCCAAAAGGCGTGCAATAAGGCTGACCTACTGCGTTATTAGGTCACGTAGCCCAAACATTGCCGGTGTAAAGACGGGTGTGTCACGAAGCAATAAACGGAAACGTTCTTTGCCTGCTGTAAATGAGATGGCGGTGGGCCCGCCGTAAGCGCTTTATAGGAAGAGCTTACCAACTGCCTAGCTGGTGCTGGGGTAAAGAGCCAGGGTGCTGAGCGTGCT
>JAKSDE010000306.1 GCA_022360235.1 Cytophagales bacterium | reverse complement strand
TCATGATTTTTAGGCGTCATTATTTGCCAGTTTTTGTAGCTGTACCCCGCTGTTCCTGGCAATTTTTGTTGCCTTCAATTACTCATTTTTTAGCAAAAACACAGCTAATTCAATCAAATCAATGATTTGGGGGAATACTTCAGGGTCGACTAAATAAGCCTAGATAAGAGTCACGCCTCCTGTATGCCGACTGCCGTATAGCCAGTAAAGTAGGTTTTCCACTATACTTGGTCTTACCCAAAGGGAGGGTTGGGTAATTTTGACAGCATGTATAGTTCTCACGACACCTGATCAGAGGTTCACTCTCGTTCTTCTCTCTTATCCTCACCTGACATATCTTCCTATGCCTTTTCCTAGCACACTCAGCACTATGGCTCTTTACCACAGCACCTGCTAGGCAGTTTGGAAGCTCTTCCTAATAAAGCGCTTACGGCGGGCCCACCGCCATCTCGTTTACAGTATGCAAAGAACGTTTTTTTTCGTTCTCTACTTCGTGACACCCAGAACTCAGAACCCAGAACTCAGAACCCAGAGGTAAGTTATTATCCTCAGTTAGCCACTTCAGAGAGGAATTTGATACGCATTAAGCGGATGTCTTCTTCATAAAACTCTTCTCCTAATTCTTCGTAAGCTTCTTCGAGGCTATCTGCTTCCGTGTGCATAAAGTAACCATAAATTTCCGCTTGCTTATCTTCGCTCAGAATTTTATCAATATAGTAATCAAGATTTAGTTTAGTCCCTGCATAACAGATTTGCTCAATTTCCTCGATAAGTTCCTCCATGCTCATGGAGTTTGACGCTGCAATTTCTTCAAGATCCACTTTCTTGTCAATTTGGTGAATAATTTGAACTTTATGCTTAGCCTTATTGGCTGTAGACTTAATAACGATTTCGGATACTGTTGTAATGTTATTTTCTTCTACATATTTATTGATGAGTTCGATAAATGGCTTTCCGAATTTCGTTGCTTTTCCAATGCCAACACCACTAATACGAGATAAGTCTTCCATTGCAGTAGGGTAGATAGTAGCCATCTCTTCTAAAGAGGGATCTTGAAAAACTACATAAGGAGGTATCTTTTTTTCTTGAGCTATTTTTTTTCTTAGCCCTTTTAAAAGATTAAATAAGTTTTCATCATAGCCTTTGATTACTGCATCTTTGTTAGTTGTATCCTCATCTATATTCTCGTATTCGTGGTCTTTAGATAACGTAACACTATAGGGCTGCGCAAGAAAATCTTTTCCTTGCTGTGTAATTTTCAAAATGCCTATGTTTTCGATATCTTTCTTTAAGAAGTTGTGAAGTAATGCCTGCCTGATAACTGATTTCCAAAAGGTATCATCTTTATCTTTTCCTTTCCCGAAGATTGCTAGTTTTTGATGTTGATAGCTTTTGATGTATGTACTTTCTATCCCTCTTATGAGGTGGATGGCATGATTCACATCAAAACGTTCTTCGGTTTGCTGAATCACTGTTAAGGCTGTCTGTAAGAAGTCTTTTCCTTCATATTTTTCTTGTGGGTGTATACAGTTATCACAATGACCACAATTATCTTTATAAGGTTCTCCAAAATAGTGAAGTAGCTGTTTTCTCCGACAAACAGAAGATTCTGCATAAGCAGCCATTTCTTGTAACAATATTTTGTTGTTCTCTCTTTCTGTAGTAGCCTTATCTTTGTTGAACTTCTCTAGTTTGAGAATATCAGCATAACTGTAGAACATCAGGCATATGCCTTCTAGGCCGTCTCTACCAGCTCTTCCTGTTTCTTGATAATAGCCTTCTAGTGATTTAGGCACATCATAGTGTATAACAAATCTCACATCAGGCTTATCAATGCCCATACCAAAAGCAATTGTAGCAACGATCACATCGATATCTTCGTTGAGGAAGGCATCCTGATTTTTCATTCTAACAGCTGTATCCAAACCAGCATGATACGGGGCTGCCTTGATGTCATTGACATGCAAAAAATCTGCGACTTCTTTAACTTTTTTTCTACTTTGACAATATACGATACCTGATTTTCCTTTGTGACTTTTGATAAACTTGATAAGTTGTTTTCTAATTTGCTTCTTAGGCCTTACTTCATAATAAAGATTTTCTCTGTTAAAGGAAGCGTTAAATATAGTAGCATCTTCTATGGCCAGATTTTTCAAAATATCGAGCTGAACTTTCGGGGTAGCCGTGGCAGTAAGGCCGATAATGGGCAGCTTCCCTAAGTGATCAATGATCTTCCTAATTTTTCTATATTCTGGCCTGAAGTCGTGTCCCCACTCTGAAATACAATGTGCTTCGTCTACAGCTAAAAAACAGATGTTGGCTTGTTTAAGGAAAGCAAGGCTGTCTCCTTTGATGAGTGTCTCAGGAGCTATATAAAGGAGCTTTATTTTACCAACAGCTACTTCTTTTTTTACTTTTGTAGACTCTTTTCTAGAGAGGGTAGAGTTTAAAAAGGCAGCCTTGACCGCTAGGGAATTAAGCTGGTCGACCTGATTTTTCATCAGGGCAATCAACGGTGAAATAACAATGGCCGTCCCTTCTTGTACCAAAGCTGGAATCTGGTAGCATAGCGATTTGCCACCTCCTGTAGGCATAATTACAAATGTATTTTTACCTGTCAGTACATTTTTAATGATAGCCTCTTGATTACCTCTAAACTGGTTATAGCCGAAGACCTTCTTTAATTTTTCTATTAAAGTAGCTGTTCTTTCTGTTTTCATCCCAAGTTCTCTCTGATTTTACAAAAGTAATTTTAACATGCATGCGATAAGATAATATTCATCGTCAGTAAGTTAAGGACCGATTAAAGTATATACGCTATTTGAAACTTTATGTTTGCTTCTATCTATCCCAAGCGCTCTTAGACTTTGGATAACGAATGTACAAAATTATTTGCTTAAATACGACTGAAATAGAATTGACTGTAAGAATAGTCATCTCTTAAAACTTACGTTGCCTAACACTTTCATATAGTACTGTGGCAGCAGCAACAGAAACGTTCAAAGAGTCAATAGGCCCCCAAATAGGTATCTTGATACGCTTATCAACCATTTTCAAGTACGCGGGAGAGATGCCTTGATCTTCGGAGCCTAGCATAATAGCTAAAGGGATAGTAAGGTCGGTCTCGTAAAGTAAATCAGTAGCTTTTTCATGACAGGCCATAATTTGTAAACCACTTGCTTTTAGGTATTGAATAGCTTTTTTCAAATTGGCCTCTCTACAAATAGGTATATGAGAGAGTGCCCCTGCTGAAGTTTTCATCGCATCACCTCCAAGGGAGGTACTTCCTTTGGTAGGGATTACGAGGGCATCTGCGTTAGCACAGACTGCCGTACGTACAATAGCACCAAAGTTTCTTACGTCTGTAATCCTATCCAGAATAACTATCAAAGGTACTTTACCTTTTTCATAGTTTGCTTGTATAACATGGCTCAGCGAAGAGAAAGCAATAGGGGAAAGAAAGGCAATCGCTCCTTGATGATTTTTACGTGTAATCTTATTAAGCTTCTCTTGAGGAACGCTACTATAGGGAATTTCATGCTTCTTGATAAGTTTAACCAATTCTTTGTGAAGTGCGCTGTTGATAGTCCTTTGAATGAAGACCTTATCAATGGTTTTACCTGCTAGAAGCGTCTCAATAATGGCGCGTACACCAAAAACTAAGGTTGTGTCTTTAGCGTGTTTTTGAGAATTCATTATGTTGTGCTTCCCTACGATTTGTCTAGGCAAGAGGAAGCATGACTGGCTATTTAAAGAGACCTTCTAGCTGATCTTTAAGTTTATCTACTCCCTCTTCTAGTCTTTTCTGAAGTTCTTGTTGGCCTTGTTCTTGCTTTTCCTCTAAAGCGTTCTTCTGCGTATTGGTAGCTTTCGAACGTGATGTTCCTTTGCCTTGCTCAGTTCCTACCAAGTTTACTTTGGGTTTTTGGTAATCACCTTTTACGGCAAATTTAAGCAAAACTGTTTCAGGTACTACCTCGTTAATACCTAGGAGATCTCCGATAAATTTGTTGGCTGCGTTTCCTAGTTCTCCGGTAGGTACTTCTACTTTCACTAAATAATCGAGGCTTCCTTCAAAACCATTGCTGCCTGAAATATTGGCATTGTACGCTCCAATTTTTATATCAAAGGGGTCAATATGTACCCTTCCATTTTTAATAGTCGTTTTGAGTGTAAGATCATGCAGTAAGATTCGATCAGCATGGTCGATATTAGCTAGTTTAGCAATACTTGTAAGGGTAGGGGTACTTTTTAAAAAAGCTTGCCGTGTTTTGATGACCCCCTTCCCATTCAACGTAGGATAAACTGGCATCCTATCTTTCCCCAGCTCTCCTTGAAGCGCTAAGTTAGTAGAGAACCGCCCTTCGACACTTTCAGCGATAGGAGCCAACTTTTGTACTATAGCAAACTTCCTATAAGCTTGCCCAATAGAAAGGTCATCAATCGTAAATATAAAGTTAAAGCGAGGGTGGCGTAAGTCGCTGCTATTATAAGCACCGTCCATAGTAAACTTACCGTCTAGCAGATAGAAGCGAACATCTTTGAGGTTTGCTATACCATTGTTGATAATGACTTTACCTCGTAAATCATGAAGTGCGAGTTGGGTATAGTCTACCCTGTTAATTTTAGCATTCAACGCAAAGTCAATGTTTTTGGGTACTTTGATCACTTCCATACTTGCTGACGGATCAGCCTCTTTCGTCTTTGTATTAACTTCTGTTGATTCCTCCACAGCCCACTCATTCAAGTCGAACTGAGGAGAGAGGAAGTTCATACTTCCCTTAATGACAGCATTTTCTTTGAAAATATAGTTGATGTAGTTGCTCAACTGTCCTGTTATATTCATCTTACTCTTTCCAAGTCTACCTATTAACCTTTTAATAGTGATGCTTGTCGGTGTAAAAGAAGCTTCAGATTTATCAATGCGGATACTTTGTGGAAGTACATCTGATTGATAGAATAAGTTTTCTACGATTACCTCCCCACTTGTAGCTAGTTTGTGATACCTTTCGGCTTCTAAATCAGACATCTTTCCACGGCTTGCTATATTCGCTTTTATATGGCCACTGAGTTTAGTGTCTTTCAGCGGGTAGATTTTCATAATTTTTTCTAAATCCATCCCCCCCTTTAGGTGTAAGTTCCAGTTATAATCTTTTAAGTTAGTTACAGTGAGTTGACCCTCGATTCCTTCCTTTTCTACCATGGCCTTAAAGTCACTCACTTCGATGTGTGTTGACTCCATTTTACCGGTTGTATTTTTGACAGTAGCATTGAGACTAACTTTATCAATAGGCACAGGCATACTTCCATGCTTTACAAATCCATCTTTTAAATGCATAGCAATAGCTACCTTAGGAATAAGTGCACGGAGACTATCATACGTACCATTCGCTTTCATACTAAGGCTACCCCGTCCTTTTAACACTAACCCTTCAACAGGATAAAGGGCAACCAACTCAGTTAAGTTAAGTTGAGCTTTGAGGGCAGCTTCGATTTCATAACGGCTCGATCCTTTGAGTTTTAAACTTCCTTCCACAGGGCTACTTCCTACATTACACTGAAACTGCTTCACATCGATCGACGTATTTTCCATTATTCCATCGGGATTATCAACGCGCATAGCTATGTTGACGTTTTGGATAGGGGTAGGTACACTTGGGTATTTAAACATACCCTCATCCACTTTAAGCGCTAATTGAAAGGCAGGCAGTTTATGGGCTTTGTCGTTGTAGACACCTTTTACAAAACCACGCAATTGGACACCACCCTCAGCAACCAAGTCTTCAAACTTTTCTTTATACACACTTGGTACAAGAGAGAGTAAGTTCTTAAAACTATTTTCTTTGGTAGCAAAGGAGATATCCATCTCATAAGCTTCTTCTTTCATCGCAAAAGAACCATCAAACCCAAAGGCAAAGTC
Source organism: Cytophagales bacterium (assembly GCA_022360235.1). GTDB lineage: Bacteria > Bacteroidota > Bacteroidia > Cytophagales > Amoebophilaceae > JAKSDE01. The sequence goes on along the minus strand of JAKSDE010000306.1, from coordinate 993 downwards.
ATTGATTTTAATGGTATTCTCTTTGAAAGTAAAAGTTGAAGTAGGCAAATTCATGTTTAGTGTGGCATCTACTTCCAGTATTTTATCAGCGACATAGGTCGTACCCTGATAAGCTACCGTAAGTGCTTGCGTAGTAGTAAAGGTCTCTAAGTCAAACACTGCTTGAGCGAAGTTACCGCTTCCTTGGTGATGGAGCTCTTTAATTTCTGTGTAGAGATCAAGCGTTTGATCTTCATAAATGATATGACCATTTTCAATTTCCCAATGGTCGATACCGAAGTTGAAAGAGGAGGTATTTTCTTCTTTATCTACCCTTTCCTGATCGGTGGCTTGCGCTGGTGGTGTTATTATGATATCGTAATTAGCCTTGCCATCTTTATTGACTTTGATGTGCGCCCTAGGCGCTTCAAGCACTATACCGCTCAAGCGTGTCTGGGCTCCTGTAATAATTTCCCACAGGTTTACCTGAATATCGAGTGCCTTAGCAGCTACCAAAGTATCTCCTTCAAAAGGAGCATATCCTACGATACCAAAGTTTCTTAGCGAAGCTGTAAAACTTGGAAAATGTTTAAAAAAGGTGAGGCTAAAATCTTCAACATATACCTGGGCATTGACTCTTTCAGCAATGGCTTCATCGATTTTAGCTTTAATAGTGTCTTTAAAAATAAGTGGGAGGCTAACGACCGTTATAATAAGGAAAAGAATCACTCCTCCTATAATATAAAGTACCTTTTTCATAATGTCATTTTAGTTTACCATGAAGGATATATTTTTAGACCTACAAACCCAAAATTAAAAGTTTATATATAAAAAGCAACTTTCTACTCATTTAGTTCTGCGTTCCTGGCTTCGATAGGGGGCTGTAGAAAACACGCCTCTCATGGGTCTGGACTAGGTGCTTTACCGAGCATAGGGCCTGCTAGGCCAACCTTTATTAGCTCTATTTACGTAGACGTTTTTTAAGCGTCTGTCTTCATAGTTATTATAGCCTTC
>JAKSDE010000471.1 GCA_022360235.1 Cytophagales bacterium | reverse complement strand
GTAGAGGCGGGCATAGTGGAAAGAGCGGCGGATTATTGATACAGTAGTGCCAGGGACTATGATGAAGGATGTATCGTAGGATTATTGGAAATAGAATGGTTGAATTAGAAGTCCTGAGTTGCAAACTCAGGACAGCGATGTAACCTAGTTTTGCAACAGTCTCTTTCTGTCATAGCAGAACAATTGTTTGCACGACTTCACGTCGCACGAGTTATGAAGGGTCGACTGAATAGAGTAAATTGCAAGGCAAAGCTTCCTCTTAGAGGGGCTTACTTTCTCGTGCCTAACAATGAAGTTGAAAGGCTATTTTTTGTGTGCTATGTTAGTGTATTTGTTCAGGGGTCATTTTTTTATATTGGCCTGTAAGCAGTTTGTCTTTGATGGCTTTAAAGGCTGAGATCGTTTCTTTCACATCTTTTTTTGTATGCACTGCGGTAGGGATAAGGCGAAGCAGGATTACGTCTTTGGGCACAACGGGGTATATGACAGCAGAGCAAAAAATGTTAAAATTTTCTCTTAGATCAGCGACTAAAGCGACTACTTCCTCGACGCCATCATCACCTTTGAGAAAAACAGGGGTTACAGGAGATTTTGTATTACCAATATTGAATCCTTCTTCTTTCAAGCCACTTTGTAAGCTATTGACGATAATCCAGAGCTTATCTTTCAGTTCAGGGGTTGTACGCAATAGTTCAAGCCGTTTCATGTTACCCACCACAAAAGGCATTGGCAGCGACTTGGCAAAGATTTGAGAACGCGTATTATACCTTAGATACTCTATGACGTCTTTATCTCCTGCTACAAAGGCTCCGATACTCGCCATGGATTTCGCAAAAGTAGAGAAATACAAATCTGTTTCTTCTTGAACGTTTTGTTCTTCTACAGCCCCTGCGCCTGTTTTTCCGATCGTACCAAAACCATGGGCATCATCTACCAACAACCTGAACTGAAACTCTTTTTTGAGTGCTACAATTTCTTTCAGTTTACCCACATCGCCGGACATACCAAAAACCCCCTCTGTTACTATTAATATGCCTCCGCCTCTCTCATTCGCTATTTTAGTAGCCCGCACAAGTTGCTCGCGTAAATTTCCGATATCATTATGGGAAAAAACAAAGCGTTTCCCTAGGTGAAGCCGCACTCCATCTACAATACAAGCATGTGCTTCTGAATCATAAATAATAACATCCCTCCTACTTGTAATAGCATCGATAATAGAAAAGATGCCTTGATAGCCATAGTTAAGAAGCATGACCGCTTCTTTTTTCACGAAATCTCCTAGTTGTGTCTCAAACTCCTCGTGTAAATCACTATTGCCAGACATCATTCTGGCCCCCATCGGATAACCCAATCCCCACTTAGCAGCCGCCTCTGCGTCAACTTTCCTCACTTCTGGATGATTAGCCAATCCTAAATAGTTATTCAGACTCCACGTAAGCACTTTTTTCCCTTTAAAGTACATGTGCGGTTTAATCTCTCCTCCTAATTTAGGAAACATAAAATAGCCTTCCTCATAGTGAGAATGTTTTCCCAAGGGGCCTTTATCAAGGATAAGCTTCTCAAACAGATCTACTACCAAAGCGTATTATTTTGGAATTGTTACATCAATGTGTCCTCCTCTCCTCCTACCTTGCTAAGCAATGATAGTTGGAACTTCTTATGACCTAGTAAGTTTAACAAACTTACCGTCTCCCTCCAGCACCTATGCTGATAGGTAACGCTGTAGAGATACGCTTTCCCCCCCCACGCTTCTTGTTTAACTACAAGGATAAACATATAAGCTATCCACCCCACGAAAACATCAAAGATGGTGTGGAGGGGGAGGTCCGCGTAATTCACTAAAATTAAATTAAGTTGGCTTTTTTCCCAACTATCTGTAGCGGGGGTAGGATTCGAACCTACGGCCTTCGGGTTATGAGCCCGACGAGCTACCACTGCTCCACCCCGCGATGTATTTTATTATCTATCTATTTTTTTAGCTAATTACTTCTTTTTAGCTAATTACTTCCTTTCCTCTTTAGAATACACTAAAAATATATTTTTATCTGCAAAGATAGCTTTTTTTACATAAATTGAAACAAGCTTTTGCTAAATTTAGGACATTTATGCATCATCAACCCCATAAAGCGGGTTTTGTTAGTATCATTGGAAAGCCCAATGTAGGTAAATCTACCCTTATGAATACCTTGATAGGGGAAAAGCTGTCCATTATTACTTCAAAAGCCCAAACAACGCGACACAGAATATTAGGAATCCTGAATGGCGAGCACTTCCAGATTGTTTACGCTGACACGCCAGGAATTATCACCCCTCACTATGCCCTGCATCAATCAATGATGCGATTTGTGAATAATGCGATGATTGACGCAGATATTCTTCTCTGGCTCGTAGACGCACGGGAAAAGGAAATAGAAGAAACATTGAAAAAAAAAATAATGGAGCGTTCGCTTCCTGTCTTCTTATTGATCAATAAAATAGACTTAGTAAGTACTACGCAACTAACCAAGACCGTTAACTATTGGTCAGAAAATATGGAAGTAGCAAAAATGATTCCTATCTCTGCCCTAGAGAAAACAAACATAGCGCAAGTCTTTGACAGTGTTCTTACCTATTTGCCTGAGCACCCCCCCTATTATCCTAAAGACACCTTGACTGATAAGCCAGAGCGCTTCTTTGTAGCAGAAATTATTCGAGAGAAAATATTTCTCCACTATCAACAAGAAATTCCCTATAGCACAGAAGTAGTTGTTACAGAATTTAAAGAAGGGGAACAAATCATTAAAATAAGAGCAGAAATTAATGTAGAAAGGCGAAGTCAAAAAGGTATCCTCATTGGAAGAAAAGGAGAAGCTTTAAAAGAAGTAGGGATAGAAGCCCGGCGGGATTTAGAAAAATTTTTGCGAAAGAAAATTTTTCTGGAGCAACGCGTAAAGATAGTACCTGAATGGCGAAAAAAGCGTAATCAGCTGTATCGATTTGGTTACTATTGAGTAACTATGTGTTACTATGTTATCTCCAATACTTGCTTTTGTAGGGATAGTGCTTACACAGTCCTATAAAAATCTATTAAATTTGTCTACATGCCGAATGTTGTAGCAATTGTAGGTAGACCGAACGTGGGGAAATCAACCCTGTTTAACAGGCTCATTGAGCAGCGTAAAGCGATTATGGATAATGAAAGTGGAGTGACAAGAGACCGGCACTATGGCTATGCAGAATGGACAGACAGGCACTTCACCGTCATCGATACAGGAGGCTACGTCTATGATACCGGTGATCCACTGGAAAAAGCGATCCGTCAGCAAATCGAAATAGCGATTGAAGAAGCAAAGGTGGTTTTATTTGTAGTAGACTGCAAAGAGGGTCTTACAGCATCAGATAAAGATTTTGCCAAGGTATTACGAAGATCGCGCAAGCCTGTACTGATAACAGCTAATAAGGCCGACAATGGCGAAAGAACGCTAGTAGCCCATGATTTTCATCAGCTGGGAATGGGAGAAATCTATCCTATTGCTGCTACGAGTGGTTCAGGAACAGGGGAACTATTAGATGCAGTGGTAAAGCATTTCAGTAATGATCGTAAAAAAGATGCTGATGAAGCTATTCCTAAAATTGCTATCCTAGGTAGACCTAACGTAGGCAAGTCGTCTTTTCTTAATGTATTGGTAGGAGAAGAAAGAAGTATTGTTACACCCATGGCTGGTACTACAAGAGATGCTATTCATACCTACTACAAGCGCTATGGAAAGCGCTTTCTTTTAACAGATACAGCAGGGATTCGAAGAAAATCAAAAGTAAAAGAGCCGATCGAATTCTATTCAGTGATGCGCTCTATTAGCGCCTTGCAAGAAGCAGATGTGTGCATCATCTTATTAGATGCTGAGAAAGGGATAGAAGCACAGGATATCAATATTACTTTATTAGCCCATCGCTATAAAAAAGGTATCCTCATGCTAGTTAATAAATGGGATTTGATCAAAAAAGATCGCTATACCTCTGCAAGGTACAGAAAAGAAATTCTTGAAAAGCTTGCTCCTATGGATTACATCCCTGTTATTTTTATTTCAACAATAAAAAAGCAGCGGATATACCAGGCTATAGAAAAGGCCATGGAAATTTATGAAAACAGAATGCAAAAACTTTCTACAGCTACCCTTAACAAAGTAATGCTTGAAGTTATTGAAAAATACCCTCCCCCTGCTATAAAAGGAAAGCACATCAAAATTAAGTATGTTACCCAACTACCCACTTATACACCTACGTTTGCTTTCTTCTGTAACTTGCCTCAATATATCAAAGCACCTTATGAAAGATATCTAGAAAATCAACTGAGAGAACATTTTGGCTTTCAAGGCGTACCTATCAAGCTGGTCTTTAGAAAAAAATAATAGAATAATACATTTAAGCCGCCCTGGTTAATTCATGAATAAATACTGGCTCAGCATTGACCATAAAAATCACTTTTTTATGCTTAGGGCGTGTGGATATTCGATGGGAATTTAAATATTATTTCTATCTAGTCGATCCTTAATAACGCTCGAGGGTTCTATTTTTGCCGCGTTTTGCAGCAGGCTAAGTTCGTCATTTAACGTGTTTATCCATGACGGTTTGCTTCCCTGCCGGGGGCCCTACTTTTTTGTCTACCACACAAAAAAGTAGGCAAAAAAAGTCACCGCTGTTGAAAAATGGCTAAAATTCTTGCGCGAAGTGCTAAAAATTGGCCAACTCGTCGCTGCGCTCCTCAGACACGCCAATTTTTGGCCGCACTTCGCTGAGAATTTCTGAACGCCATTTTTCGAAGGCGGATCTTTTATAATAATGTCCCCATAACCAATTATATTAAACTTGTAACAAGCTTCTGGGTTTAGAAAATTTTTTAGAAAAGG
>JAKSDE010000468.1 GCA_022360235.1 Cytophagales bacterium | reverse complement strand
TGACTTAGCCAGTTATTCAATGGGTTGTGACTCACTGTTGCTAGTTGCAGGGGATTCCATGTCCGAGGCTTCAGATGGGATTTTGCAGACTTTTGCACTCTCAATTAAGCAAGATCCTGCTGTTACAAAAGTTTCTGGAGGCAAATGCATAAGAAGCGGAAGAGCTTCCCAATAAGTTCTATTGTCTTTCTTATTAAGTAAGTTGGTGCTACTCTTCTTCTTCTATTCGTTAACTCAGTAGCTTCTTTTGCATGTCTTAACATATTGTTCCTTATGTTGCAGGCTGTTTTAAATGAGGTATTATCTTTATTATTGAATTGGATTTAATTGATTTTCATTCGTTTTACATAGTTTTTATGATAAATTAGTGTGATTGCTTGCAACGAGCCCTTTGGGTGTCTTTCCAGTGCATAGGTAGCTTATACACAGCTTTTTTTCACACATCAGCAGCAAGGTTTGTGGCAGTGGAGCACCCTGGTGATCATGGGCAGGTCACTTGTGAAATGGTGCAGGTTTTTAGGTTTATCCTGAAGTTTATGAGCCTTTGCCTTAAAAGTGAAAAGGTGTCTCTTTTGCTGTAGTTAGCAGAAAGCACCTATTCTGACCCTGCCTGCTGGGGGTTAATTACAGAGTACCATTCTATTAGGCTGATCTGTAACAGCAAAGTAATGGAATATGTAGTGCCTTTTCATTGGGCTTTGGGGTTTTTTATGAAGGGAGGCTCCTGGGGTGGCAGGTAAGAGCATACCTCTGACTAGGTAAATGGATTCGGTTTTTGCTGCAATTTGGAAATTTGAAAGATCATATTATATCATTTGCTTGTGCAGAGGGAACAATTCTTTGAAGCCATACCCAGTGACAAATTTTTGCTTTTGTCTGACAGACTTGAGGAAGCCATCGAGCGCCCAGGCAATAGTTTATCCACCACCTCTACCTTCACAAATCAATGCCAGATCCACCAAAGACCTCTTCAGCATTCATACTGAGTTCTGCCAACACAGGCTTGGACAAACAGTCCACCAGGTGTAATGCCTAAGCTCTTTTAACTGCGGCCATGACAGGCTTTAAAGGCGGTACTGGGTGACCTTTCTGCCAAAACCACCAGGTCACCAGCAACAGGTACTATGGCAGTGAAATGGCATTAAGCCGCATATTACTAAACAGATACATGACATAATCATACACTAGCAGTATAGTGATATCAAGGCCCATGCCACTATTCCCACATGTTTCCAAGAAAGCCAGCCAATGCCTAAATGCCTTTACTATAGCTACTTCATGGA
>JAKSDE010000324.1 GCA_022360235.1 Cytophagales bacterium | reverse complement strand
CTAGCCATGGCATAGCCAAACTCAAATCCTAAGGCTGCATTTTCAGAAAGTAAGGAATTGTAGATACTGAACTTCCCCTGCTTCTCGTCAATATGCGCAAGGCTATAATAAGGCTCGTTGGTCTCTGCATGATTCAGTGTAGCATGTCTATGGGAAAAAGTACCTCGTTGTACATCTTGTCCTGCAAGCCGAATTGATTTATTTTCTAAGAGTATGGTACCATACGCAAGCAACTCTGCACTAGCCCAGTTTAATTTTTTTTCTTTAAAAAACATCGTTGCTCGCTGTTGGACAAGCTTCTCTATCTTCCTTAAAAGCTTGAATCTTGGGGGTAGTTTAACCAAGCTCTTACCCACTTTTTCAATCATTTCTTGGGGTACGCCTGTATTAGGAGACTGCACAAAGTCTTCTGGTTGTGCATTGCGCAACTTTCTCCAGGCCTGTTCCATAGGCTGAAGTGTATAGGTAAGTTCTTTTTGTTTAACTAAGTTCAAGCGATCTTGGAGTAAGCTTTTAAAAGATTTCTCCATCTTTTGCGCGAGTGCTGCCTCTATATCGCCCTGTTGAATGAGTTGTTGACTGTAAACTTCTCTGGGCCCAGGATGCTTGCTAATGAGGTTGTACAAAGAAGGCTGGGTAAATTTGGGCTCATCCCCTTCATTATGGCCATGTCTTCTATAACAAACCATATCGATGAAGATGTCTTTGTTGAATTTTTGACGAAACTCAACGGCTAGCTTTACACAGAATACAACGGCTTCGGGGTCATCTCCATTGACATGGATAACAGGAGCGTCAATCAGTTTGGCTAGATCTGTACAATAAGTACTAGAGCGGGCATCATCAAAATCAGTCGTAAAGCCTATTTGGTTGTTGATTACAAAATGAATCGTACCACCTGTATAGTAGCCTTTCAGATCTGACATCTGTATTACTTCATAGCCTATCCCCTGCCCTGCCAGAGCTGCATCTCCGTGAATCAAGACCGGAATTACTCTACTAAAATCATAGCCATATTGTCTTTCAACTTTAGCGCGTGTAAAGCCTTCTACCACTGCGTTAACGGCTTCTAGGTGGGAGGGGTTGGGGGCTAGCTTAAGATTGATCTTATTACCAGAGGCGGTGGTAACTTCACTTGTATAGCCCAAGTGATATTTGACGTCTCCATCTCCCATGGTTGTTTGTAAGGGCACATTCCCTTCGAACTCGTCAAAAATACTTTCATAGGTTTTGCCTATGATGTTAGCCAATACGTTAAGTCTTCCTCGATGCGCCATGCCAATGACAATCTCCTGAACACCCAGTTCAGCACTTCTTTGAATAATGGCATCTAAAGCAGGGATAGTCGTTTCCCCCCCTTCTAAAGAGAATCTTTTCTGACCGATGTACTTTAGTTGTAAGAAGTTTTCAAAAACGCTTGCTTCATTTAGCTTAGCTAAGATACGCTTCTTCTCTTCAATATTGGGTGTATAGGATAGAAAGTCACGTTCTATTTTTTCTTTTAACCAATCATCAATGGCTGCATCTTTAATGTAAGCATATTCAAACCCTACATTACCACAATAAATTTTTTCTAAGGTAGTGATGATATCTTTCAACGACGTTTTTCCTAGACCTAGGGCTTTTCCTGCTTCAAACGCTGTTGTTAGATCTTCTTCTGTTAAACCAAAGTACGGAAGTTCAAGCCTTGGCTGACGATCTTTACGCGGTCTGATTGGGTTAGTAGTTGATTTTAAGTGGCCTCTCGTTCGATAAGCATTTATGAGACTACTCACTTGTAATTCTTTTTGTAAAATATCTTCACTGACCCAAGTAGCTTCGCTATCTGTTTTTGCAAAGTCAAACCCTTCAAAAAATTTTTGCCAACTACTATCTATAGATTGGGGATCTTTTTTATAGGCTTTATAGAGTGCATCTATATATTCACTCTCAGCATTAGCCGTATAGGAGTGTTGATCCATTTCTAATCATTTTTTTGTATGAGTGCTACGCACTGCTTCTAACCCAACAAGAATAATATTCAAATTAACAAAAAAGTAGTATAAGCAACAAGAAGGTGCTCATAGTGGCTTTCAGGGGTAAGTTGTAGCAAGAAAAGTTAATACTATTTATAATTTTTTACGAAAAATTCTTATTTTACTATCCCTGGGTAGATTTGAGCAACTGATCTCTGTTAATAAGCGTAGAATTTGGAAAAAGTTTTTAACTCGGAACTCGGAACTCAGAACTCGGAACTCAGAACTCAGAACTCGGAACTCAGAACTAATTCAAATTATTTATCCATAAAGCTTCAATTGTAAATTTCTACTGGTAGCTGTATTGTGTGTTATCATAATTTCGAGATGCTTTTCGGGAATGAGTGTGGCTATCTTCGTAGGCCATTCTATGAAACAATAGCACCCAGAATAAAAATAGGTTTCACAACCGATAGCCCAAGCCTCATTTTCATTGTTTATTCTATAGAAATCGAAATGATACACATAATCGCCTGCCTGTGTTTCATATTCATTTACCAAAGAAAAAGTGGGGCTTGTGACGTTATCTTCTACGCCTAATTCAGCACAAACAGCTTTAATCAAGGTAGTTTTACCTATGCCCATCTCACCCTCAAATAACCAAATCTTTTGCTCACCTGCATAGCTAATAATTTCTTGGGCTACGTCCCTCACATCCTTTAAGTGATTAGATGAAAGTACTTTTTTCTTTCTCATGACAGGCATACTGGAGGCTATTTTTAACCTTCTCTTTAGTCATCCCTTAATAACGCTCGATGGTTCTATTTTTTAGTTCCGAGTTCCGAGTTTCGATATGGGACTGTAGAAAACACTCCTTTCCCTCTCAAAAAGTTGCTCGATAGACCTCCTTGAGCACCGTATTTGAATACTAAGAGGGGAAATCATGACTGAATTGAAGCAATTCCTGCCTCGTTTTCTACAGCCCCTCTGAACGCCACTTTTCAAAGGCGGATCTCTATGATTGATAGGGCATGCTATTTTTTGCCAGGTTTTGTAGTGCCATAAAGGTTTTTCTTGGAAATATTGCTACGCTATACATGAGTTTTTGTGAGCTAAGATAGTCATTTTAAGGGTAGAAACACAGTATTTAATACTTGTTAAGGGCTGACTCTTTAATAGAGTTCTTTCGAAACTAGAATTTTAGTCAAAAGTGATGTAAATTGCTACTTTTAGGAGGTGTCAATGAGGTATAAAAAGCCTATAGGGATAGGAAATGGTAAATTTCGGCGATTAACTGGTATGAAGCAGCATACATGGGGAGACTGTTGCAAAACAAGGTGATCAAAAAAATGGTTGTGTCTCTATGCAGCTAGCACATACTAAACAGCATACCGCTACTATTCATCCAGAAAAGCTTTCCCTGCCTCAAGGCGATGTAGTCTTGTATAGACAGCTTTTCTCCCTACAAGAAAGTGATCGACTCTATGGTAAACTCATGGATGAAACCGATTGGCAATCGTACAAGATCAAACTTTTTGGCAAAGCTATAGACCAGCCCCGCTTAATCGCTTTTTATGG
>JAKSDE010000087.1 GCA_022360235.1 Cytophagales bacterium | reverse complement strand
GAGGCATAGAAAATTACGCGCATTCTTCGCTGAATCTAAGGGTAAGTAGCATGTGTAGTCTGCTAGAGGATCATCTTTTCTGATTTCATAGCCTGAGGGGGAAAAAAAAGTGATAAGCAATTGATAGTGTGAAAATGTCTTTTTGAAAGCCTTCATCACCGGCTTACCTTGCTCAAATTCGCCTAAAGATGCACAATGAAACCACGCAAGGGGCTTGTTATTACTTTGAAGTGTTTCTTCTAAGTACTGAAAAGTATTTCTTCGCCCTACTATAAAGCGCCTTGCTTTCTCGTTAAAAGGAGTGGCTAGGTAAATAGCCAACTTGTAACAAACGATAAATAGGTTGTAGATAAAGCGTGACAACATACAGCAACAAACTTATACTCCCTGTGTATACTAGACCTTCACAAAGAGGGGTAAGATATAAAAATAAAAGATAGGGGGGAAGCTTACTAAGGTACTTTGCGAAGGAAACGTGGAAGTCTTTCCTTTACTAGAAAGTTATTTTCTTCAAAAGAGAAAGCTCGTAAAAACTACCCCCTTTCTATCTATGCATAGGTATGCCTTTTTGTAACACAATGTAGTTTATCGACTAGTTACTTGATAAATACGTTGCTACCCCTTCTTTAGTAGCTTCCATCGCTTTTTTACCTTTTTCCCAGTTAGCAGGACATACTTCCCCTACTTTCTCTACGTGATGCCACATATCTACAATACGAATCATTTCCTGGATATTTCTTCCCAAGGGAAAATCGTTGACCGTTTCGTGCCTTACAATACCTTCTCTATCGATAAAGAAAGTACCTCTATAAGCCACAGGGTTACCATAGAATCTCATTTCTCCTTCCTCATCGTAATCCCATTCACCTCCTAAGATACCATAGTTAGCAGCGATAGTCTTTGCTGCGTCAGATACGATCGGGTAAGTTACCCCTTGGATTCCTCCTTTATTTTTAGGCGTGCAAAGCCATGCTAAGTGCGTTTCTTCTGTATCAGTAGAACAACCTACTACAGCAATGCCTCTTTTTTTAAACTCGCTTAATTTTTCCTGAAATGCTAGTAGCTCAGTGGGACAAACAAACGTAAAATCTTTGGGATAGAAAAAGAAAATCACTTCTTTTTTCCCTATAAATCGCTCTAATGAGAAATCTTCTACAATTTCTTCTCCCTTGATGACTGCCGGTGCTTGGAATACAGGCGCTATTCTTCCTATTAATGACATAATTGTATAGTATTTTAGTTATAAGATTATTATATGCTTTTATTAAAGTTTTTTTCGAATGCGACTATTTAATTTGATCAACAGCCCAATCAAAAGTAAACTGGCCCCAAAATAGTGTATTATTAATTAGGAAGCAACCAATTTTTTATCTTTAAGCAAAATTTTTCAGCTGTTAGGCGTTTTAAAATAAATAGAAGAATACATTTAAGCCGCCTAATTTACTCCTCTTCACCCACAGGCCGTGCGATGACAATAGCTTCCTAATGCCCTTTAACTGCCTCGTGCAAGAGTTGCCTATCATGCGCTCTTTTCTAAACTTCTTATTCTCCTTACAGGTAGCTCCCAACTCCTCGATGGTCTTCTCCTTAGCTTCCTTGGCGCATTGGTAATGAGGAGTTCTAGAATCATTTCTTAGCCACCTTCAGCTGCCTTGTGCGCGGGTGTACGACCATCTCCATCTTGCCTCTTTTATCTGCCCCCTGCTAGCATGAGTTGCTTGACCATTAGACGGCTCTCTTCAGGTGTCTTTTGCAGAGGTCTCCTACCTACCATCCTTATCTTGTGTATCTTCATCTGTACCGGTCTAGCAGGAGCTGTACGAACTCATCTTTTCGATAGCCCGCTAGCTACCAAGTCTGGGGCGTACGACCCTCGTTAGCTTGTGCCTCTTTAGCTATACCCTTTCCTAGCAGTTTTATGGGACCTGGATAGCCAACTTGAACTGCTAGGTGCAGGGTGTAAGACCCTCCTCATCTTGTGCATCTCTATCTGCACCGTTTTCTAGCAGGAGTTTTATAAGATTTAGATCGCCACCTTGAACTGCTAGGTGCAGGGATGTACGACCATCCTTAGCTGTTACATTGACCGCTGCACCATTTTCTAGCAAGAATTTTGTGAGCTTTAGCTTGCCACCTTGAACTGCTATGTGCAGGGGTGTACGACCATCCCTAGCTTGTACATTGACTGCTACACCGTTTTCTAGCAGGAGTTTTATGAGATCTAGCTTGCCACCTTGAACTGCTATGTGCAGGGGTGTAAGACCCTCCTCATCTTGTGCATCTTTATCTGCACCCTTTGCTAGCAGGAGTTTTATGACCCTTAGATTGGTCTCTATAGTACTGTAATCACGAGATTGCATGGTGATTTGCTTAGTTGCCATGTGCAGGGGTGTACGACCATCCTTAGCTGTTACATTGACCGCTGCATCGTTTTCTAGCAGGTACCCTACGCAATCTAGATTGCCATTTGCAGCTGCCAAGTGCAGGGGCCTATTACCCTTATTATTTTCTGCCTCTTTATCTGCACTCTTTGCTAGCAGGAGTTCTACGAACGCTAGAAGGTCATGTTCAGCTGCTACGTGCAGGGGCCTATTACCCTCATTATCTTGTGCCTCTTGATCTGCACCGTTTTCTAGCAGGAGTTCTACGATATCTTCATCACACCCAATTTTAGCTGCCAAGTGCAGGGGCCTATCACCCTCATTATTTTGTGCCTCTTGATCTGCACCGTTTTCTAGCAGGAGTTTTACGACCGCTAGATGGCCACCTGCAGCCGCCCTGTACAGGGGTGTACGACCACCATCAGTTTTTACATTGACCGCTGCACCGTTTGCTAGCAGGAGTTCTATGATCTTTAGATCGTCACGTTGAACTGCTATGTACAGGGGTGTAAGACCCTCCTCATCTTGTGCATCTCTATCTGCACCGTTTTCTAGCAGGAGTTTTATGAGATCTAGCTTGCCACCTTGAACTGCTATGTGCAGAGGTGTACGACCATCATTAGCTGTTACATTGACCGCTGCACCATTTTCTAGCAGGAGTTTTATGAGATCTAGATCGCCACTTGCAGCTGCCCTGTGCAGGGATGTAGTATCATCATCAGCTTTTACATTGACCTCAAGGCCTTCTCCAGCTGCCGAGTGCAAAGGCGTACTAACGCTTACGCTCACATTATAGATCTCTCTCTTAGTACAGCTTACCGCTAACACAAGTAATAGTATATTAATCTTTGTCATTTTTAAAATATTTTATACTTATTTTTACTGACTTTACGTGGTTTGAATTATCTCTAGTAAAGTCTTATTCTTATCTCGTTCTAAAGTTAAAGTAAAAATTAATAAAATAAAAATTTTTGTATCTCTTCCTTGTCGGTAGTAGTCTTAATTTTCTGTTAAGCATAACCTCTTTTTTAGTTCCGAGTTCTGAGTTCCTAGTTTTAGGTCCTCCTCTCAGGAGGGACAGAGGAAAACAGGGTAAAACTCCACCCTGTAATGGCTCACATTGTGTTGCCTTCTGAACTTCCTGATTCTATCAGGTAAAACCTATTATTAAGGAGTTGATTCAATAGTAAAACGGATGCTACTTACAGCGCTTCATCAATTTTTTCTCTAGGAGCTTTGCTCGTAACTAAGAACTCGAAGCTAAGAACTAATATTGGCTTTTATGGATAGGGCTTTCTCATAGGTCTTCAGGGCTCTTTCACGCGCAAACTTGTACTTGACTATAGGCTTAGGATAAGTAAGTTCTTGAAAGCGAGGATTCCATCGCGTGATGTACTTCAGTTCGGGGTCAAACTTTTGAGTTTGTAGATGCGGGTTAAAGATACGAAAATAAGGAGCTGCATCACATCCGGAACCTGCTGCCCATTGCCAGCCACCATTATTAGAAGCAAGTTCGTAATCTAATAGTTTTTTAGCAAAATAAGCTTCCCCCCACCGCCAATCGATGAGTAGATGCTTTGTCAAAAAACTAGCGGTAATCATTCGAAGGCGGTTGTGCATATAACCCGTTTCATTGAGTTCATGCATACCTGCATCAACGATAGGATAGCCGGTACGCCCTACACACCATGCCTGAAAGTGCTCTTCGTTATTGATCCATGCAATATTGTCATAGGCAGGTTTAAAAGCATGTTCCACCACATGGGGGAAGTGCCACAGGATCATCATATAGAAATTGCGCCAGATAAGTTCATTGAGCCAGACCTCGTTGTAGGTAAGTGCAACATGTGTGACTTCTCTGATACTGATGGTACCAAAACGAAGGTGTACACTAAGTCGACTCGTACCATGAAGAGCAGGTAGGTCCCTTTGTTGGTCATATTGTTGGATGCGTGCTACGTCAATTTGCTTAGGTGGGAAATCATCATGGCTTGCTTGAAACCCCATCTCTTTTAGGGTCATGAGGGGCAATGGTTTGATTTTGAGAAAGTTTTTAAAATAGGAGCTAGTCTCAAAACGATTGACGAAAGAGGGCTTGAATACAGCTTTCCACTTTTTCATGTAAGGAGTAAAGACGGTGTAAGGCAAACCGTTGTCTTTCATCACCTCATTTTTTTCAAAGATTACTTGATCTTTGAAGGTATGAAAAGAAATCTGATGCGCTTGTAAAAGCGTAGCGATTTCTTGGTCACGTTGAATGGCATAGGGCTCATAATCATGGTTGGTATAAACTGCCTTGATTTTTAATCTTTTAATTAATGCGTGGAAGATCGCTACAGGCTTTCCGTAACTTACTAATAGCGAGCTACCGAGTTGTGCTAGCTTTTTCTGGATTAATTGAATTTGTTGATAAATAAAACGTACCCTTTGGTCTTTGGGGTTGTCTAGCTTGTCAAGGATGTTTCTGTCAAAAATAAAGATAGGTAAGACATTTTCATGATGCTTTAAAGCTTGGTAGAGTCCATGATTATCTTCTAACCTTAAATCTCTTCTCAACCAAAAGAGGATGACGGGTGTTGGGATGCTTACATTTTCTAACTGCCTCATGGGTAACCAAGATTTATAAAAGGCTAAGATTATATCGTAGGCTTACACTGAAAATCATTGCATACTTTTGGTAACTAGGAATGCGGATTCGCTGATATAAGACTTTGCTACTGGGTGTTTTACGAATTTTTTGTAAAAGCCGTTTATAGTATTTGTAAGCTAAATAGACGCCAAATTTTACCTTACGGGGAAGCATTTTGATACCAATGAGGGCTTCCTTAAAATCTTCTCCTACTTCTTCTTCTATTTTACGCTTGTCTGTGTCACTAAACTGCTCAAAATTGATGTGGGGGAAGTAAGTTCTTCCAAGCTGTTTATAATCGGTATGCAAGTCTCTCAGAAAATTAATCTTTTGAAAAGCACTACTCAGTTTCATGGCATAGGGTTTTAGTTGACGATACTTTTCCTCATCATTTTCACAAAAAATTTTTAAACACATGAGCCCTACCACCTCTGCTGAACCTAATATGTACTTTTCAAGCGTGTCTTGGGTGTAGGTACGACGTGTCAAATCCATGGCCATGCTATCGAAAAATATATCAATCAGCGAATGTTCTACCTGATAGGCATGAACAACCTGTTGGAAGTTGTTGAGAATAGGGTTCAGACTGATTTTTTGCTCAATAGCTTCATAAGTAGCCTTTTTGTATTCTTCTAAAAGTTTTTTTTTAGGATAATCATGAAAGCTATCTACAATCTCATCCCCTAGTCTAAAAAAGCTATAGATCGCATAAATAGGGTTATGGTATTGGGGATGAAGACATTTAATTCCAAGCGAGAAAGAATTGGTGTATGCCTGAGTGATAATCTTGCTACATTGTGTAGAGATACGATCATAAATAACTTTCATGAGAAAAATAATTGCTGAAGTTATGTGTTTACGCCTGACTTTAAAGTTAACTCGCATTCGATGGGTAAAAACGATAAAGTACTATTTCGCTCTCTCTTGACGCTAGTGCAAGCGTTAAGCGAAAGCACCTCTTGATCCTTCAAAAGCAAAATTTTCAGCTATGCTTAAGCGCTACATTAGCCAGTGGCGGCAGTATACGACTGAGACTAAAAATTAGAAATAACAAAAATTTTATTTTTTGAGCACATAGCGTTACGCTATTCGTCAACTAGGTTGATTGTCAGCCACTATGGCGTCGAGTGCGCTTTAAAGATAGGGAAGCTTTTGTAAAGTGAAAAATTAATGTTTATCACGCATCTTCCGCACCAAATTTTAAGGTAGCAATCTCGTCCCTCTCAACAACATCAGGGGTTGGGGTACTAACTCAGAACTAGGAACCAAGAACTCTCTGTTTAATCACCTCTAACGCTAAAAATAGGGCTGCGCGCATAGAGCACTCGTCTGCTTGGTTTTTTGCAGCAAGCTCAAAAGCGGCTCCATGGTCAGGTGAAGTGTGGATAATAGGCAGACCTGCTGTAAAGTTGACACCTCTTTCAAAAGCTAGTGTTTTAAAAGGAATCAGGCCCTGGTCGTGATACATAGCTAATACACCATCAAATTTTCGATAGAGCATTTTTCCGAAGAAGCTATCTGCAGCGTAGGGGCCAAAAATAAGTTTTCCCTTTTCTTTCCAGGCATTGATCACGGGGCTTATTATATTTTGTTCTTCTTTTCCTACTAGGCCTTCTTCGCCTGCATGGGGATTAAGGCCTAGTACAGCTATTTGGGGTTTCGAAATGCCAAAGTCATTTTGAAGTGATGTGTGAAGTAGGTGAATTGTACTTTCCAAGCGTCCTTTAGTAACTCGTTGAGCTACTTTCTGGAGGGGTACATGACTAGTCACTATGCCAATTCGGAGTTCTTCTGCTACCATAAGCTTCAAGCAGTCTTTAGCCCCCCAGTTTTTTTGAAAAAATTTAGTATGGCTCGTAAATTTAAATCTTTGTACTTTCATACTTTGTTGATGGATAGGTGCAGTGACAATAGCGTCTAATTGCTTGCTTTTTAAATCTTCTGTGGCCTTTTGTAGGGCTTGTAAGGCATGTTTGGCAGCAACTTCTGTAATTTTACCGGGCACTATAGAAGGCTCCTCGGGACTACACTGAATAATATTGACTTTGTGGGGACGAGTAGCTTGGATAGACGCGGCTTGGAAATAATGGAAGGTAGTATTAAGGGCGTCTCGATAATAGGAGATAGCGTGGGGAGCACCATAGATAACAGGGGTGAAGTATTTAAGTATACTATCGTTAGCTAATGCTTTAATGATTACTGTAGGCCCAATACCATTGTAGTTACCCAGGGTAATGCCAATGGTAGGTTTGCTATCTTGCACTTGCATTTTTAATCTGTTTGTAGAAATAGATAATAGTATTAAGAGGCTAGTAATCGCTTGTTATCCTCTTATTTTACTTGCTGCAAGTTTAGTGTTTATTTCCTAAATGGCTAAAGTCAAACCAAAGAAATATCTCGGACAGCATTTTTTGAAGGACAAAAATATTGCGCAAAACATCGTGAATGCATTAAGTTTTGCTGACCATTATCAGACGATATTGGAAGTAGGCCCTGGTAGGGGAGTTTTGACCGAATGGCTCGTTCAAAAAACATCTCATGTGCTTTACTTAGTGGAGGTCGATCCTGAATTGGTAGCCTATCTAAGAGAGACGTATGGTTCACTCAATAAAAATATTATAGCACACGACTTCTTGCAACTCGATCTTGACAGCTTATGGAAAAACCAGTCGATTGCGATCATTGGTAACTTTCCTTATAACATTTCTTCTCAAATCTTTTTTAAAATTATGGATTACCGGCATAAGGTTCATGAAGTGGTTTGCATGATTCAAAAAGAAGTGGCTGAAAGAATTACAGCCAAGCCTGGTAGTAAAACGTATGGTATTCCTAGTGTTTTATTACAAGCCTTCTATAACATTGAGTATCTCTTTACAGTAGCGCCTCATGTATTTATCCCTCCCCCCCAGGTGCAATCGGCTGTAGTAAGGTTGCAAAGAAATACGGTTAAGCAACTGGATTGTAATGAAGCAATTTTCTTCCAACTGGTGAAAGCAGGCTTTCAAAACCGCAGAAAAATACTAAGAAATGCTTTAAAGCATTTCAAACTCCCCCTCGAAGTGGTTGGGTTAGCCATGTTAAACAAAAGGGCAGAGCAACTTTCTGTAGCGGATTTCGTATTAATATCAAAGTTAACAGGAGGTAAGCTGTAAATTAAGTATATTGCCCGCAACCTGCTTTACGCAGCAAGGTGACAATTTCTTTAGGGAGGATGAACGCGTTTAGCACTTACATAAAAGTTTAACATAAGAAATATAAATTTAGACAACGATGATAAAACTGTATAAAATCTTCAAGCTAGCCTTACTGAGCCACCTACTTACGTTGCTCTTATTATCAGCTTGCCAGGAAAAAAGAAGAGATCATACTCAAGTACCTAAACCCTCAACGCCAAGAGAATCTGAAGGGGAAACAGATACAGATCAAGTACCTATACCCCCAACGCCAAGAGAATCTGAAGAAGAAACAGAACTTATTGAAGTAAAAGTATACACTAAAACGACTAAAGGAGTAGCAAAGAGGCCTACAGTAAGAAGAAGAGTGGGTGCAGTAAAGCAGTTTATACTCGAAAAAGATTCAGTATTTATAGACATCAATGTAAATAATAGCGAGAAAAGCTTATCCATGGAGTGCATCAGTGAAAGTGGAGCAGGAGAGATCCAGGTTACAGAGAGCAGGAATAGCCTTCTAAAACAACTAGTATACAAGCCCTGTAAGACAGGGGAGCATACAGTTTTAATAGAAGTCTATGATGATTCAGGGGTAAGGCAGCGTAAAATCATTACTTTTGAGGTAGTAAAAGAAATAGATAGCGTCGGTCATAATTTTGAGACAGCGTTGACAAGTGCTTTAAGGTACTTCAGAAATGAAGATGCAATGAGGTTAATAAGGAAGGGCGCCGATGTCAGTGCAAGAGATGGGAATGGTAGAACCCCTTTACATGTAATAGCTGAAGCTGGTATACATATGAACGAAACTAAAGATAAGAAAGAAGTTATAATAAAGCTTCTCTTGGAGAGAGGAGCAGCTATCAATGCAACAGATAATTTGGGTAATACGCCCCTGCACTTGGCAGTTCAAGTTTTGGCTGACGATGATAAAACAGTAGCGTTAGTAGAAATTCTCCTTGACGAGGGTGCAGGTATTAATGTAGAAAATGAGGATGGTGATACTCCTTTGCACCTAGCAGTTCTAAATGAGGGTGATAAAGTAGTAGATTTAGTAAAATTCCTTGTTAGTCAGGGTGCAGATAGGCAAGCAACCAATGAGGAGGGCCAAACCCCCTTACAACGAGCGGAAAGTTATGGAAGAATAGCAGTAAAAGAATGCCTAGAGAGGGAGCTGTAGAATCTTAAAAAGATTCTATCAAATTGCTGCTTGCGCTGAGATACTGAAGGTATTAACATGATTTGATTTACAAGTACCACTTCTCCATACTGCATGGAGTCTAGCATCTTCTCCGACGATATCCAAAGCTGGCTTCATCAAATACCGGTTCAAAGATACCTTCTAAGTGGTTCAGGAGGGCTTACTGACATTACACGATCATAAATTGTCGTGATGCCAAGCAGGCGCTCTGTCCAACCTTGTCCTCATCCGAGCACCAGAGGGACTTTAACCCTCCTGATCAATGCGCTGCCCGGCGCATAATACCCCTTATCTGCCAATACTCGACTTCCTGGGGAAACGATACTTTGGCAAGAGTGAGTTGGGTTAACCATGTAAACAAAAGAGCAGAGCAGCTTTCTTTAGCGGATTTCGTATTAATATCAAAGTTAATAGGAGGTAAGCTGTAAATTAAGGGACTGTAGAAAAGCTTCCTTTTTTTTAGATAAAAAGCTGTTCGCTCTACTTCTTTGAGCAACGCTCTAAAGATCTCAGCGATATATTGTATTTTTGATGGATTAAAGGGTATTAAATACCTTTTTTAGTCCTCAAGAGGCATACCAATCCCCTAAGCTAGCTGGAGTTGGGGGGGAGGACCAACCTCACTGAGCACCAGCAGACGTTTCAGATTGAAGCACAACGCATAGAAGAATTCACTGAACTGATTTTTAGCTATTCCACGGTAGCTGACCCGCCTGCGTTGGTGGGAGAATACGCGCTCGTAGGGGGCACGCAAACGGCTATACCAACGATCTTTAGCCCTGTCTTTATCCT
>JAKSDE010000227.1 GCA_022360235.1 Cytophagales bacterium | reverse complement strand
CAATAACAAAGGTGCGCTTGCAGGCTTTGCATTGATCTCTTTGTTTTCCTCTTACTTGCCCACTTTTTATTGATGTATGTCCTTTGCAGTGTTTACAAATAGGATTTTTCATGGCTTTTTAGGCAAAGTTAAGAAAAACTATCTAATTATAACACTCCCCAATTAAAAAATATGACAAAAAATATACTCAAAAGTTTGGAAAATCCATGAAAGTCGCTATACGGGAGATTTTATCGAGTTAGTGCAAAAATTTTCGTCAGAATTTTTATCCTCCCTTGATTCATCGTATCTTTGCAGTGCAAGGTATATCATCGATCAAAGCGCTGAAAATAAGGGAGAGCAAGCCCTGATTTATAGAAGCCATCAGTAATAAGGATATCAGGAGGAGGATTATGACATACTCAGATAAATTAAGACAGCAAGGTATGCAGACCAAGAGCCTAGAGATCGCCAAGAACATGCTGGAGAAAGGCTATGCCTATGAGGTAGTAAAAGAATTGACCGGCCTAGAACTCAAGCAAACAGAGAAGTTATTTCAAAAGTACTTCCCAAAATAGCAGGTAGCTGACCCTTCTACAGTATCCTTGTTCAAAAGCAAGGCTTTCTTTTCCCTGTTGCTTGTAGTAGGCCTGCGAATTTGGACCGTTGGGATCATCCGCGCGTAAAGCAACGTTGATGGAAATAATCGGTTTTTAGAGCTCACAGGGAGCTATCTATACTAAGAAAGAAGTTACCCTAAAGTTAAGTATAGTAGGATAGGGCTAAACATAGAGGATTGATAGCTTTTCTTTGAATACAATAGCTATATAATGAGATAGTAACAGAACATGCTGGTTAAAAGAATCTTATTAATGCTTCTTGTCGCAATGAGTAGTTGTGATTTTATTAAAATTAAAGATAAGCGACATAGGAAACAATCCAAACAACCGGTGGCCCGAGTGTATAATGAATATTTATATAAAGAGGACCTAGAGGGTATCACTACCCGTGCAGTCAATGCGAGTGACAGTGCTGAAATCGTAGATCGCTATGTCAAAAACTGGGTTGAAAAGCAGTTAATGATTGCGAATGCAAAGGTTGACCCTCAATACAATAAGGCTGATATTGAAAGAAGGGTACTTGATTATCGGTATGCGTTGATTGTTTATAATTTTCTTGAACGATTAGTGAATGAAAGACTTGATAAAGAAATTTCAGACGAAGAAATTCAAGATTACTACCAACAACATCTCCATGATTTTGAACTGAAATACAACATAGTAAGAGGAAGATTCATCGTTGTTCCTAAGGATGCTCCTAATAGCAGAAATTTAAAGCACCTTATCTTATCGAAAGATGAAAAAGATTTAGAAGATTTGAAGTCATACTGTTACCGGTTTGCTAAAACTTATTTATTAGATGATACTGTTTGGCACAGATTCGATGAAGTAATCAATAATACACCACTCAAAGATACACCAGATAAAGTAAAATTATTAAAAAGAAATAAGTTCATTGTGTTGAGTGATAAAGATTATAACTATTATTTTGACATTTATGCGTACAAAATTGTAGACGAAGCCCCACCACTAACTTTTGTTAAGGATCAAATAGTAAATATTATCCTCCATAAAAGAAAAGTAGACTTAGCTACTAAGATTAAAGAAGATATTTTTCAGAAAGCAGAACAAAATAATGACTATACTATTTATGCGCATCAATAAAAGGTTTTTCTTGATTTTATTTTTTATGTTTTTTGCCAAAGCAGCCTTTCCACAAGAAGATAGGGGCACTGTGGTAGATAAGATTATTGCCAGGGTAGATAATCAAATCATACTAAAGTCTGAACTAGAGGCTGCTCATCAGGAATACCTCTTACGAGGTGGTCAAGAAGAACCTGCCATCGAATGCCAAATTTTAGAAGGAATGCTTATTAACAAGATGCTTCTGGCGAAGGCTGAGACTGATTCTGTTACTGCACAAAAAGAAGAGGTAGAAACCTATCTCAATCAAAGAATGCAATACATGTTAGAACAAGCAGGGTCAGAAGAAAGACTGGCGCGATACTTTGGTAAGCCCATCGAACAAGTTAAAGCGGACTTAAAAGAAAACATAGAAGAGGGATTGATTATCGAGCATATGCGCAATGAAGTAATGAAGGATATAAAAGTCACCCCTTCCGAAGTAAAAGAATTCTTTAATAATATTCCTGCTGATAGTTTAGCTTACTATCCAGCAGAAGTTGAAGTTAGACAAATAGTAAAATACCCTGACGTAAGTAAAAAGCAAAAATTAGTTGTTATTGAACAACTGAAAGCATTAAAAGAACGTATACAGCAAGGAGAAGATTTTGCAAAGCTAGCTAAAGAATATTCAGAAGACCTTGGTTCGGCAGACAGTGGCGGTGAGTTAGGCTTCTGGAAAATAGGTGAATTGACTCCTGCCTACGAAGCTACGGTACTTAACCTAGCCCCCGGAGAAGTCTCTGAGCCTGTAGAAACTGAATTTGGCTTTCATTTAATTCAATTTATCGAACGAAAAGGAAATCGATACAATAGTCGACACATTTTAATGAAGCCTGCCTCCTCAGAATTGGATGTTGAAGAAGCTTTAAGCTATTTAGATAGTATCCGCACATCCATACGCAATGGAACTACTACTTTTGAAAAAGCAGCAAAAGAATTTTCAGACGATGTCACCACTGCGAGCAAAGGAGGACTAGTAACAGATAATACCGGCAGTGTAAGTATTCCTATTGATGAACTACCTGCTGAGCTCTTCTTTTCCATTGATACGCTTTCATCTGGTGCTATATCCAAGCCACTTCTATTTAAAACAGAGGAAGGAAAACAAGCAGCAAGGATTCTCTTTCTTAAAGATAAAATCGATCCCCACCGCGCTAATCTTAAACAAGATTATGAAAAAATCTATCAAAGGGCACTTGATGCTAAAAAAGTCACGGCGTTAAATGCATGGTTTAAAGATATCAAAGAACATGTCTTTATTAGTATCGATGCTGCGTATCAACATTGCCAACGTCTTGAATAATAAGAATTGAGACTACGTTCTTAGTTCCTAGTTTCGATAGGGGACTGTAGAAAACACTCCCTTCCCAGACAAAAAGTTGCTCCACCTCCTTGAGCACCGTATTTGACTATAAGCGGGTAAACAATGACTGAATGGAAGCAATTCCT
>JAKSDE010000166.1 GCA_022360235.1 Cytophagales bacterium | reverse complement strand
GAAGAGGTAGTAGGCCTCAGCCAACAAGTAACAGAGAACGCTCAATTAGCAGACCAGTTAGCTAACTCTCAAGCCGCTTTAAGGGGTAAAGAGCAAGAGGTAGAAGGGCTCAACCAACAAGTAACAGAGAACGCCCAATTAGCAGACCGGTTATCAGCAGCTCAAGATGAGAAAGGCCGATTAGAAGACCAGCTAGTGTCAGCTCAAGCAGAGAACACCCAATTAGCAGACCGGTTATCAGCAGCTCAAGATGAGAAAGGCCGATTAGAAGACCAGCTAGCGTCAGCTCAAGCAGCAGTAAGCCAAGCAGCTGAAGATCTCCAAAAACTACTAGAGGAAGTAAACCAAGAATCTCAAGAAGCTTTAAGGGATGAAGAGCAAGAGGTAGTAGACCTCCAAAGAAAACTATCAGAGAAAATCAGAGAATTAGTAGAAACAGCCCAAAAGACGAGAGAAGAGAACCAACAATTAGAAGAAACAGATAAGTTAGAAGAGCTCAACCAACGAGTAGCAGCTCAAGCAGCAGTAGAGAAAGCCACATTCTTTGAGCAATTGGCTAAAAAGGTTGAAGCTGAAGTTGAAATACTTACAGAAGCTGAAAGACTGTATGGAGAGAGGCTTGCAGCTATGCAATCTAGACTTGAAACGCTGAGAGCTGAAGGTGCAGCTGTGAGAGCTGAAGAAGGTACAGCTAGAATCAAAGCCCTACAAACTGAATCGAGAGCTATAAGTGAATTATCTACAGACGCTCTATTGATAGCTACAGATGCAGTCCTAAAAGCTGACACTGCGGCTCAACAAGCTAAAGCTGCAGCTCTACAAAAAGAACTTGCACTTCAAGTTGATTTTGAAGCACTCGCTCAAGACTTTCAAACTCTAGCAGCTCAATTTGCTAAAGATCAAGAAGCATTTTTATCTAAGAAATCTAATTTTGAAGCACTCGCTCAAGACTTTCAAACTCTAGCAGATCAATGTACTAAAGATGTAAAAGCATTGGAGACTAAAAAGCAAACTCTAATAGAGCAACTTACTCAAAAAGTTAAAGATCAAAAAGAGTCTATGCAGTCTAATGCGCAAACCGATGAGGGGCCTAATGCTGAAAGCCCTTCTTCATCTGATCAGCCCGCTAATAGTACTAATGCTGAAAGCCCTTCTCCATCTGGTCAGCCCGCTAATAGTACTAATGCTGTAGGCTCTTCTCCATCTGGTCAGCGCGCTAGGAGGTCTAATGCTAGAAGCTCTTCTCTATCTGGTCAGCGCGCTAATAGTACTAATGCTGTAGGCTCTTCTCCATCTGGTCAGCAATCCTCCACGACGTCTAGGTCGCCGTGGAGATGATAAAAGGGTGTGTTGAATTTTAGCATTTTTTCTAAAATTATGGCTCCCTATTGTCGCTAATCAATGTTTTTTAAAGATTAAAAACGAATTTTTCAACACGCCCTAAAGCTAAAGTAAGGTTGAAAGACAAGGTTGTGCCCTGGGAGAGAGGAGGGGAGCTATTAAAATACCCTCCTTTTTTTCCTCTTGGCGATACGCCTTTATTTTGCTAGTTTTGTCTACAAATTTTAAGTATGCAAGTAAAGGTAATCAACCAATCCAAGCATCCTGTTCCTGCTTATGCCACAGCGGGCGCGGCAGGGATGGACTTACGCGCAAATATTAATACAAGCATCACGTTAAAGCCTTTACAACGGGCTTTAATTAGTACAGGGCTTTATATAGAACTTCCTCAAGGCTTTGAAGCCCAAGTAAGACCTAGAAGCGGGCTGGCTTTCAAACATGGTGTTACGGTACTCAATAGCCCAGGTACGATTGATGCCGATTATCGGGGAGAGTTAAAAGTACTGCTGGTCAATCTCTCTGACCAAGATTTTACGATTAAAGAAGGCGATCGGATTGCCCAAATGGTAATAGCCGCGCATGAAAAGGTGGAATGGGTAGAAGCTACCCAATTAAGCAATACGACAAGAGGAGAGGGAGGATATGGCAGTACAGGGTTAACATGAAGTTTTCTCTTTGCTTGCTGATAGTATAGTTAGATAAAAAATTGAAAGAGCAATGAAGCTAATCATTCCTATGGCGGGCCAAGGGAAACGCATGCGTCCTCATACATTGACCACGCCTAAACCCTTGCTTCCCATTGCAGGTAAACCCATCGTAGAAAGATTGGTAGAGGAAATCAGGGAAGTCTGTCAAGAAAAAATAACTACCATAGGCTTTATCATTGGCGAATTTGGAAAGGCTGTAGAAGAAAATCTAAGAAAAATTGCGCAAAATATTGGTGCTGAAGCAAAACTCTACTACCAGAAAGAAGCCTTTGGTACTGCCCATGCTGTACTTTGCGCGGAGGAAATCTTAGTCGGCAGGGTCATTATTGCTTTTGCAGATACGCTTTTTAAAGCTAACTTTACTTTAGATACAGCCCAGCAGGGAAGTATATGGGTAAAAGAGGTAGACAATCCAGCATCCTTTGGGGTGGTTAACCTCAACAAAAATAGAACGATCTCAGACTTTGTGGAGAAGCCGAAGAACTTTGTTTCTAATCTAGCCATTATTGGAATTTACTACTTTGGGGAGGGGCAAGTCCTTAAGCGCGCTATTCATGACTTAATCCATAAAAACTTTAAAGGGAATGGCGAGTATCAGCTAACCGATGTGCTAGAGAACATGAAGAATGGAGGAATAAAATTTGTTACACAGGAAGTAGAAGAGTGGCTAGACTGTGGAAACAAAGAAGCCACTGTAAATACGAATAAGCGTTTCTTGGACTTCATCAAAGATGAAAGCCACTTAATTGCCCCAACAGCACAAGTTAACAATAGTGTAATTATTCCTCCTGTTTATATAGGTGAAAATGTAGCCATTAGCAATACTGTCTTAGGTCCCTATGTATCTGTAGGTAATAATTCTCGTATTCATGATTCAAGAATACAAAACAGCATTATTCAAGAACAGAGTGCTATCAGTAATGCTAATTTGAAAAATTCGATGCTAGGAAGTTATGTAAATTTTGTTGGAAAAAGCGTCGATGTAAGTATCGGTGACTATAATAGCTTAGTAGGCTAACGAGTAAAAGAAGCGATTAGCTATAAAAAAACGTATTTGATAGTGCTTGATGATCCCATGCAGCATGAAATTAAAATTTATCTATTTACTCATCTTTTGCGTACTTTTTGTAGGTATGCCAGCAGTCAAGGCCCGAAGCCTTGCTTCACGCTATGTTAAAGAGCTTGAAAAGGAAGCAAAGCGTAAGCAACCCTCCCAAGAAGACTTACAGAAGGCCGAACGCTTTTTTATAGATGGAGTGAGTAACTTCATGAGGGATAACCCTGAACAGGCCTATACAAACTTTCAACGTGCGCTACAAATAGATCCACTTAATGCTGCTATTCACTTCAACCTAGCCCAACTACTCCATCAGTACCCCGAATTAGAAGAACAGTCAGCTACCTCAGCAACTGTGCATGCCTATACATCTATCAAATTAGCCCCTGATAACAAATTTTATTATTTATCGGCCGTAGAGATTTATATAAGCCGATCTCAGTACAAAGAAGCTACAGCAATCTATAAAAAAATGCTTCGACAAATCCCCCCTACTGATGAACAAGTCTTTGACTTGGCCAACCTTTATATTCATCAACAAGCCTATTCCAAAGCCATTAAAGTTTATAATCGACTAGAGAAAAAACGAGGCGTCGTTCTAGACATCATCTTTAGAAAGCAAGCGGCTTACCTATTACAAAATAGGTTAGATAAAGCAGTAGCAGCAGGAGAGAAACTCATCAAAGCCCATCCCCATGAAGAAGATTACATTCTAATCCTTGTTGAAATTTTAGCAGTCAATGATCATGCTAAAGAGGCCATCCCCTATCTGCTTGATTATCTAGCCATGAACCCAGACCACGTGTATGCTAAGTTACGTCTTGTCCAACTTTATATAGAGGAAGGTGATCTTAAAGACGTTGAAACCTATGCTAAAGAAATACTTACAAGTAATGAGCTACCCTTTATGACCAAGCTTGAATTGATGGTAGCTTACATCGGAAATTTGCCCCATGCAGAAGCAGAAACCCTTGCTAAGGAACTAGCTACTATACTTGTGACAGCTTACCCCAATGAAGCCTATGCCCATGCTGTTTGTGGAGATTTATATTTTATAGTAGATGACAAAGCACAAGCGCAAAAAAATTATTTGAATGCGCTTCAGCTAGATAGTACTAATTATAAACTATGGGATAACATCATCACGATCTCTTTAGAACAGAATGCTATCGATAGTGTACTCAGCTTTTCTGAAGAAGCATTGAAACATTTCCCTGATAAAGCAGCTTTCTATTACTATAAGGGGGTAGGCCATAGACTAAAAAAACAATACCAAGAAGCAGCAAACGCCTTTGAAAAGGGAGAAAAACGAGCAAATGATAGCCTCGCCCTCGTGAATGCCTTTAACAGTCAGCTAGGAGATGTCTATAGTGAATTAAAAAAATATAGCTTAGCAGATGCGTGTTATGAAGCAGTGTTAAATTTTGATAATGACAACTATTACGTACTTAACAACTATAGTTATTTCCTAGCTTTGCGAAAAGAAAAATTACCGCTAGCCAATCAAATGGCTGCTATGCTCATTGAAGATAACCCCGATAATCCTACTTACTTAGATACCTATGGTTGGGTACTATATATGATGGGTAACTATGAGGAGGCGAAAAAACAACTTGAAAAAGCAATCGAAATCATGGAAGAAGAAGCAACTGGAGAAATCTTAGAGCATTATGGAGACGTACTTTATCGCCTAGGAAAGAAAAAAGAAGCCGTCGAGCAATGGGAAAAAGCCAAGGATAGAGAAAATGTCTCAGCGTTGATCCATCAAAAGCTCAAAGACCAAAAACTATATGAGTAGGCTAAATGTATACTTATTTTGCTTTCTTAGTTTATTAAGTAGCTATCTAAGTGCTTGCCAACGAAAACTTATCCCTCAACAAAGCCTTCTCGATAGCAATGAATTAGTTATTCAGCCCCTCGATTTCAACTATTTAAGTCTGTCCACCAAAGTACACTATGAAGATCAGCACAATAGTATTACAACGAATACAAAACTAAGAATTCAAAAGGACAGTATCCTATGGTTTTCCATCACTTCTACGTTAGGTGTTGAAGTAATAAGAGGGATGATTACCAAAGATGCGATGACCCTCATCAATCATATCAATCGCACTTACCATGTTTATGACTATCCTACTTTGCGTAGAATACTTCATTTCGAAGTAAGTTATGATTTGATTCAGGCAGTACTGCTAGGAGAAGTTCCCTTTTTACACGAAAAAAGAGAGAAGATAAAGAAAAATAAAAGACAGTTTGTTATCAACCAAAAAAAAGGTGATTTAAAAGTTAAAAGTTTTATTAATCGAGATTTCATGAAGCTTGAAAGGATAGAAATGCTAGAGACACCAACAAGTAGTAGCCTCACTATGGCGTATGGACGATTTAAGAAACTGAAGGAAAACACTTTTGCTCATCATAGACAAATTGTTATTCGCTTTAACAGAGGTAAAGAATTTTTTAGAGCAACAGCTACGATCGGCCATGTAAAGGCCGATGAAAAACCGATACGTTTTCCCTTTAGCATTCCTAAAAAGTATGGCAAAAGGTAAGAGCTATATTCTATTCGTTACTTTAATTATACCCCTCTTCTGTTTTTCTGCACAAGCCCCCAAGCGTAA
This sequence comes from Cytophagales bacterium, assembly GCA_022360235.1. GTDB lineage: Bacteria > Bacteroidota > Bacteroidia > Cytophagales > Amoebophilaceae > JAKSDE01. Next base: position 2,911 of record JAKSDE010000166.1, on the reverse strand, counting down.
AGCACAGTGGGAAAAAGAAAAAAGAGAGCTACTCAAAAAAATAAAGCAAGCACAAAAAATCTTAGCTGAAACAGAAAGCAAAAAAAAAGCGAGTATAGGTCAACTCAATGCTATCAATACACAGATTGAAGCAAACGAACTATTTATTCAATCGATCAATCATGAAATTAATGCGCTCGACAAAGAAATTAGCCAGATCTATAGTAGCGTTACGGCCTTAGAAGGAGACTTAGCACAATTAAAAAAAGAGTATGCTGTGATGATCTATGCAGGGAGTAAAGCCATTAACCATATCAATAAACTTATTTTTATTTTCTCTTCGACGTCTTTCAATCAACTACTTCAACGGCTACGCTATTTGAAGCACTATACAAAGGTGAGAAAGAGGCAGTTTGATGAAATTGCAAAAGTGAAAGCATTGTTGAAAGGGCAACAAGTAGCTGCTGAGGAGAAAAGAAAAGAAAAGCAAGCACTATTACAGCAACAAAATCAAGAAAAAAACCAACTAGTGGCGTTAAAACAAAAGCAAGCACACACCATTGCCACCCTCAACAAAAAGCGTGATGAACTTTGCAAAGAACTAGCTACAAGAAATGCTGCTGTAAAGCGACTCAATAAGCTTATCACCGATGTTGTTCAAGAAGAGGTAAAAAAAGGGGGTAGTGTTCAAAAGGCTTCCTCAAAATCAACCAATGTAGTCACTTTAACACCTACAGCCAAAGCACTTTCTACCAACTTTGACGAAAATCGAGGGAAGCTCCCTTGGCCAGTAAATGCAGGTTTTGTGAGTGGCAAATTCGGAACCCGCGTTCATTCTGTACTCAGCAAGGTGATGGTAGAAAATTTAGGAATAGATATTCAGAGCAACAAAGGTGAAGTAGCGCGTGCTGTTTTTGAAGGTACTATAAAAGCCGTTGTGTTTGTGCCAGGTATGAGGAAAGTAGTCATTATTCAACACGGTGAATACCACACCGTTTATGCTAAGCTACAAAGTACTTCTGTAAAAGTAGGACAACATGTAAAAGCGAAAGATCCTATTGGTACGCTCTATACAGATAAAAATGGAATCACCGAACTTCAGTTTCAACTATGGAAGAATAACCAGAAGTTGAACCCAGAATTGTGGCTCATGAAAAAGTAGACGTAACGCTTCTAGCTTTTATTTTGATGATTCCTACGTGCTATATAAACTGCTCCCACTAAAGCAATAAGCAATAAGAGGGCGACTAACTCAAAAATTAATGCATACTTACTTAGCAGTTGTAACCCAACTTTTTCTATAGGATTTTCTGTAGGAGACGTAGTCGCACCTTCCAACGAATTTTTAATCCAACCCAGTGCTTTAAAATCAATACGAAAGATGGAAAGTAGTAACAAAGTAAACAATACGCATACCCATAGTATACGAAAAAACTGCTGATACGAGAATAGACGAAGCGTATTTTTTGCTTCTTGGCTCGTCAACATGATACCAAATAAGATCAAAAGCAATATGCCCCCTACATACACCATGAGCTGTGTAACCGCTATAAATTCTGCATTCACCAAGATATAGATGGCTGCTATCCCTAACAGTGTAAGCATAAGCATAAGTGCCGCATAAAGAATATGGTCGGTTACTAAAATAAAAAGTGCCGAAATAACGATCAGGCTAGAAAAGATATAGTATAGTAAATCAACAGTACACATTCATTACCTTTACATTACGCTCCCTTAATTTGAAAGACTTAAATTTAATAGAAAAAATAAAAAATCTTGTTAGATGGAACTTTTTTATAAAGCGCTTGGTCAAGGAAAACCTGTCATTATATTACCCGGACTACTAGGTATGTCAGATAACTGGCATACCTTTTCGAAAAAATTAGCAGACAACTTCAAACTATACCTTGTTGACCTTCGAAATCATGGTAGGTCATTTCATAGCGATGTGTTTCAATTGGAGGTAATGGTAGAAGACCTGAACCGTTTTATTGAAAGCCATACTATAAAAATGCCTACTATCTTAGGCCATTCCATGGGAGGGAAAGTAGCCATGCAGTTTGCACAGATATATCCAGAAAAGCTAGCTAAACTTGTTGTCGCTGATATAGCTCCCAAAGCATATGCGAACAAAGAACTTATCATGCTCCTGAACAGACTACAGCAATTAGCACTTGAAAGTATGCACACACGAAAAGAGATTGAAGGGGCGCTGTCTAGCTTAGTTCCTGAACAAGGCTTTCGGCAATTTATTATGAAAAATATTTACAGAACAGAGACAGGGCGGTTTGGTTGGCGGCCTAACCTCAACGTCATTGCTATCAACATGGATAAGGTAGGAAAAGCTGTCGTTTTAAAAGCACCTTTTTTTAAGCCTACCCTTTTTGTACGGGGCGCGCATTCAGACTATATTCTGGAGAAAGATTTAGAACTCATCCAAACAATGTTTCCTAATTTCATTTTAAAAACAGTTGAAAACGCTGGCCATTGGGTTCATACAGATCAACCTCAGCTATTCTTCGATATAGTAGATAGCTTCTTAAACGATTCATGTCATTAGTGAGCATACAGTAGCGTGCCAGCGAGTAAATTTCATACCTTACGCAAGGCCGGTAAAAGAATGATTGCTCAGGTAGGAGCGTATCTGAGAGAAAAATCTTGCCCCTATCAGGTGATCATTCCCCCAGAAGGCAAAGACTGGAATGAAGCTGTGTGTCAGGAGGTGTCGGCTATCAAATCGCTTAGAGAGGAGTTGTGTGAGGGTGGTGCCATGCTTGATTTTACTATGTATCAAGAAAAGTTTACTTCGCTCTGCCAGGAACGTGGTCTTTCTTTCAAGACGAAGTATCATTCAGAGCAAGAATTAGTTGACCCTTCATAACACTCGATGGTTCTATTTTTGAGGCGTTTTGCAGCAGGCTAAGTTTTTAGT
>JAKSDE010000239.1 GCA_022360235.1 Cytophagales bacterium | reverse complement strand
TCACTATTACTCTATGGGTAAGTCTGACCCGGTGTATCAAATTGCAAAAGCGTTGTTTTAGGGAATGACGGCCTAGCCGGTTTGAGATAGGGCTGTTTTTTGTGGGGTGATCGTTACTATTTGATCGTTTATGGTTTTTAGTTTAGGTAGTTGATGTTTGGTTCCAATTGGCATTGCGGTTGAGCTTAGCCTATTTAACCTGTTGCTGGGCTCCCTTTTTTAAAAAGATAAAATCCCCTCCTTCATCCCCGGCCTGCCCAATGGGTCCATACTGGGGTACCTGTCCGTTCGGGCTGTTATTGATCACGGCTATTTTAAAAGCCTGGAAGAGCTGTTCTGCCGATAAGAGAGGGCGAGTATTGGTCTGCAGGTTTTTGTTAAGGTACCGGATAAAAACACTTTTGTCGGGCACCGTTTTTAAGGCCCCGCTGGTCATAGCCTTACGGCTTGGCAGCCTGTACATTTCTAGAATAGCCTTGGAGTTATTGTAAACGGCCCTTTCTTTGAAAATGCTTCCACCAAAACACGCATCAGCAATCAGTAGTGTATGCTTTGATCGTATCCCGCCAATATAATCGCGAATGGTACTATTGGATATCCATTGAGCCTTAGAGCTCATTTTTGCATTGCTGGGCAGCCAAAACCCTTGCTGTAATCGTTCGTCCCAGATGCCATGCCCGGCAAAAAATATCAGGACATTATCTCGTTCTTCTACCACCGTTGCGAGCTTATCAAAGGCTTCAATGATCTGTGAGCGGTCCGGGTTTTTCAAGACAAATGTGTATTCCTGATCAAAAGTATAATAGGTGTTCAATACTTGTAACAAACCTGTAGCATCATCAACAGGATTATCCAAATCTTGAATGTCTTGGTCTTCGTAATCTTCTACCGCGATGACCAGTGCATAATATTTTCGTTCTGCCAATGCTTTTATTAGCTCTGTACCTTCAAAATCATTAGGAGAGACCTTGTCTGTAGCTACGTCCGTCGCTTGAGGTGGCGCTATTGGCCCCACGGAGGGTATTGGCCTGGATAATTCTACCCGGCCTGAAACACCGGGAGGACAGGTATTTAGATCTAAAGTCCCTTTCCAACGACCGTTTAGGGTAGTAAAACCGTTGTTGTCCGAAAAAGTCAGCTCTGCTTTGCTCAAACAAGCTGAACCTACTTTATATACGAATTCCGTTCCTTTTAATGTGATACGGCTCCCCTTGATCGTTCCTTCAAACTTGGTTTTGGCAGAGTCTGTTCCATTTTTTGTTTTGATAAAACCGCTGATGCTTGCTCCCCGCTGGTTGATGTCATACTCTGTGAAGATGCGAGTACCCAAGAAGTAAGAATTGCCCGCCCAATTTCCCGAGATGTCCACGGGCTGGGCTAGGGAAAGCGTGTTTTTGAAAACAACAAAAACGAATAAAACGACAAGTCTAAAATACCATTTCAAAACAACCGTAGTCTAACACAAGGGTATATATGACCCGTGGTATTTGTTAAAATACTTTTATGGATCATAGGTTAAGTTATTGAT
>JAKSDE010000229.1 GCA_022360235.1 Cytophagales bacterium | reverse complement strand
TATTACTATTGTTTATTAATGCCTATGCGGTATATTGCCATCAATCTTTTTAGGCATTTAGGGGCTAAATCAGTAGCCAGCAGTATGCGTCAAATAGCACACGATAGCAAAGGGTTAGCGCTATTATTTTAGAATGACCTAGCCCTGCCCCGACAGGGGAGCAAAAAGTAAGGGATAAGCACGTAAATGACGTACTTAGCCTGCTGCAAAACGCATCAAAAATAGAATCATCGAGCGTTGTTAAGGGTCGACTATTTAGGAGGATGTACTCAAGAAACATTTGAATGCAGTAGAGCGTTACCCATTACTTCAGAGATTAAAGATTTGACTATCTTAGATCTTTCCACAAGGGAATAATCTTTATTAAAAATAGATCGTGCGTAATGGCTCAAAATAGGGTAAAATGAATATAGCTTCATTGAATAGTAACCTACTATTAATATAACCTTGGCCATAGCGATAAATTTTCACGAGGATGAACTGGTTCACACAAGCGCTTTCAAGTACCTTAGGAAAAAAGCTTATCATGGCTTTGACAGGCCTATTCCTGATAACTTTTTTAGTAGTGCATGTTTCTGGAAACTTGCTTTTATTAAAAGATGATGGGGGACAAGCTTTTAATCTATATACTGCCTTTATGACGACAAACCCTGTTATAGGTGTCCTCTCTTATGTTAACTATACCATTATTCTCCTACACATCGTTTATGCTTTCATACTCACTATACAGAATAGGAAAGCAAGACCTGTGGGCTATGCTGTCAGTAAACCCGCTAAGAATAGCCACTGGACTTCCAGAAACATGGGAATTCTTGGAACATTGATTTTGGTATCCTTGATTGTGCACTTGAGAGGCTTTTGGTACGAGTTTAAATTTGGCGCTCCCCCCAAAGTAACTTATGCAGATGTAGGTGAAGTAAAAGATATGTATGCGATTGTGGTAGCTGCCTACACACAGGGATGGTATGCGCTATTTTATGTAATATCTATGTTTTTCGTAGCATTTCACTTATTCCACGGTTTTAAGAGTGCTTTTCAGACACTAGGACTAACACACAAAAAATATACTCCCTTTATCGAGAAAGTAGGTATAGCGTTCTCTATTATTGTACCAGGACTTTTTGCAGTCATACCTATTTGGATATACTTTAGAAATACATGACAGTTAGTAAATAATGAAGTTAGATGCTAAAATACCCCCAAGCGCTTTAGCAGAGAAATGGACCCACCACAAAGCTACCATTAAGTTGGTAAACCCTGCCAATAAGCGAAAATATGATATCATTGTTGTGGGAACAGGCTTAGCAGGAGCTGCTGCCACTGCATCCTTAGCAGAGCTAGGTTATAACGTAAAAGCCTTTTGCTTCCAGGATAGCCCCCGACGAGCACACAGTATCGCTGCACAAGGAGGAATTAATGCAGCCAAAAACTACCAGAATGATGGAGACAGTGTTTATAGACTGTTTTACGATACGATCAAAGGGGGAGACTACCGAGCAAGGGAAGCAAACGTATATAGGCTAGCAGAGGTAAGTGTTAATATCATCGACCAAGGTGTAGCCCAAGGTGTACCTTTTGCCCGAGAATATGGAGGGCTGCTCGCCAACAGATCATTCGGAGGTGCCCAAGTATCACGTACCTTTTATGCTAGAGGCCAAACAGGACAACAACTCCTGCTGGGCGCTTATAGTGCCTTGGGTAGACAAGTTGCCAAAGGAAAGGTGAAGATGTATCCGCGTACAGAAATGCTCGATTTGGTCGTGATTGATGGACATGCGCGAGGGATTGTCGTAAGAGACCTTATCACTGGTAAAATAGCATCTCATGCAGCCCATGCAGTACTCTTGGCAACAGGAGGCTACGGCAATGTATTCTTTCTCTCTACAAACGCCATGGGATGTAATACTACTGCCATTTGGAGAGCACACAAAAAAGGCGCAGCCTTTGCAAATCCATGCTTTACTCAAATACATCCCACCTGTATTCCTGTACATGGAACGCACCAGTCTAAACTAACCCTTATGTCTGAGTCGCTACGTAACGACGGTAGAGTGTGGGTACCTAAAAAGCAAGGAGATAAACGTAAGCCCAATAAAATTCCTATAGAGGAACGAGATTACTTTCTCGAAAGAAAATATCCCTCATTTGGTAACCTAGTGCCAAGAGATGTGGCCTCTCGTAACGCTAAACAGGTCTGTGATGAAGGAAGAGGCGTAGGTACAGGATTAGCAGTTTATCTTGATTTTGCCGATGCGATCGAGCGGGAGGGTAAAGATACGATTGCTGCTAAATATGGCAACTTGTTTACCATGTATCAAGAAATTACCAACGAAGATCCTTATACTACTCCTATGATGATTTACCCTGCTGTTCATTATACAATGGGAGGATTGTGGGTAGATTATAATTTGATGACAAACATCCCTGGTTTGTATGCGCTGGGTGAGGCTAACTTCTCTGACCATGGGGCCAATCGCTTAGGAGCAAGTGCCCTTATGCAAGGATTAGCCGATGGCTATTTTATTATTCCCTATACCTTGGGCGATTATTTGGCAGATGTCCCCCCTGATAAAATCAGCACTGAACACATGGCCTTTCAAGAGGGAGAAGAGGCTGTGAGAATAAAGAATAAAAAACTGCTGAACATTAAAGGAAGTAAAACCGTAGATGAACTTCACAAAAAGCTTGGAAAAGTCATGTGGGACTACTGTGGTATGGCTAGAAATGAAGAAGGATTGAAAAAAGCTAAAAAAAGGGTACAGGCTATTAAAAGTGAGTTTTGGAACGAGGTGTTGGTAACAGGAGAAAGTGAAGCATTAAATATGAATCTTGAGAAAGCCAACAGGGTAGCAGACTTTATTGAACTAGGTGAACTCATGATCGAAGATGCCTTACACAGAAAAGAGTCTTGTGGAGGACACTTTAGAGAAGAATACCAGACAAAAGAAGGAGAAGCAAAGCGAGATGATGAACACTTTGCTTATGTAGCTGCATGGGCGTATAAAGAGAAAAAAGAAACATTACACAAAGAACAATTGAAGTTCGAAAATGTTAAACCTACACAGAGAAGTTATAAATAGTCGACCCTTCGTTTCGAGTTCTGGGTTCCGGGTTCTGGGTTCTGGGTTCCGAGTTCTGGGTTCTGGGTTCCGAGTTCTGGGTTCTGGGTTCTGGGTTCCGAGTTCTGGGTTCCGGGTTCCGAGTTCTGGGTTCTGGGTTCTGGGTTCTGGGTTCCGAGTTCTGGGTTCCGAGTTCTGGGTTCTGGGTTCCGAGTTCTGGGTTTCGATAGGGGACTGTAGAAAACACGCCTTTCCCTGTCAAAAAGTGGCTCGATATTGAAGCAATTCCTGTCTCGTTTTCTACAGGCCCTC
>JAKSDE010000266.1 GCA_022360235.1 Cytophagales bacterium | reverse complement strand
TTATTTCTATATAAAGTGCTATTCTATAGTAAGAAAGTATGCATTGAGTGTGCTACACAATATGATAAGCTATAGTTTTCGTGTTTGGGGCACGATCGAAACCATATTAGTATGGCTTTATAATAATGTCAACACGACCTAGCTACGCCCTACTTCAATTTATTAATCTCCTCCTCGCTCAAGCCTGTCACCTGAGCAATTAACTCTGTACCGCAAGCTTGTTTTAACATGTTCTTGACTATCTCTTTTATACCTTCTTGTCTTCCTAGCTGCATACCTTCTTGCCTTCCTAGCTGCATGCCTTCTTGTTTACTTTCTTTTCTTAATTGCTGTGCGTATGTCATAATAATTTCCTTTTTTTCTGGTAGTGCATTAGACAGTAAATCTAATGCTTTTTTTACAATGATAGGGTTACCCACGTTACCCATGTATTGGGCTGCCTGGTTAAAATACTCATTTTTTAAATCCTTTAAAATATGCTCTGGTGAGTCAGTGAGTATATTGATGGCTTTTACAAAATCTCGCGTATGGCTTTGCTTTAACAACATCTCCATCAAGCAGGCAGTTCCATGACTTGTCATTTCCTTTTCACTGATGGTGGTCAGATCAATTAATTGAAATTCTTGGAATACCCTGCTTCTTCTTACTAGCTCAGGGACTTCAAAGCAGTCATATATGTACGTTGAGTAAGGATAAGGTGACTTCTTCCCGTGATATACACATAATCCGATGACACTAGGCAACTTCTTCGCGTTGGGGTGTTGCTTCAAATAGGTTTTGAGTAAGTCTACAACATAACTATGAATGCGAAATGCCATCAATGGATCTGGTGTGCTTTGTATCTCTAGGATGATGTATCCGTCTCTCTTATCAATCTTGCAAGCATAGACTAGATCCGTATAATATTGTCTACAATATTCATCTATAAAGCTTCCATTTGTTAGTTCTAACGTGCTAAAGTCGATCCGTTTTACTACTCTTCTCGGTAAGTAGGCACGTAAAAAGTCCGCTGCTACCGTTACATCACTCAGGGCAGCCCTTGCAAATCGATCATGGGGTTTATCAATACTTTTCATAGGTATTATAAATTTAAATTATAGAATAACGAATAAATTAATGAAGCCCCAATTTAAGTATTTTTATTCAATAAATTTTACATCTATTCAATTTATTTTTTTTAAAAAAATCTTTCTAAGTTCTACTCTTATTAGCAGGGATGGGTTGCTCAAATCTGCCTACCAACTCCCCTCCTCTTCAGAACTCAGAACTAAAAACTTAGTCTGCTGCAAAATGCATCAAAAATAGAACCATCGAGCGTTATTAAGGGCCAACTATTTATAGGAGACTTGCCTCTAACAAACTCGTTGTTTGACTGATAGACTCGCTAGCGCTCATAACCGTTGAGGATCAATCCATCATAAGCCTTACAACCATCGGTGTAGAGGAGAGATCTTTCTAGTATTTTCCCTTGAATAATAGGCAAAACTTCTTCCTTAGAGCAATTCTTTACTAGTGACACGAAGACTTTACCCTCTCTTTTAAGTAGTCCCAATACAGGTGTTTTTCCGGCAGCTCTCACCTATCCGTAGTTTGTCCGTGAGCAACGATATAGCTGTCCTGAGTTGGCAACTCAGGACACTCATAGCCTTACTTCGTCTAGGTCGTGTTGACATCCAATTGGAATTTAAATATTATTTCTATATAAAGTGCTATTCTATAGTAAGAAAGTATGCATTGAGTGTGCTACACAATATGATAAGCTATAGTTTTCGTGTTTGGGGCACGATCGAAACCATATTAGTATGGCTTTATAATAATGTCAACACGACCTA
>JAKSDE010000252.1 GCA_022360235.1 Cytophagales bacterium | reverse complement strand
GAGCTGAGTGTGTTATCGGCGAGTTTAGAGATCAAGGCGGCCTATGAAGCGTTGAACTATCATGGCTTAAGTGATCGTGAGCAAAGGAGTTATGATTTGGCCGAAAAGAGTAGGTTAGATGAAATAGCCAAAAGTATGTTAGCAAAGAATTTGAGTGTGGACACGATTTCAGCGGTTACAGGTTTAAGTTTAGAGCAAGTTAAGGCCCTCCAATAGAAGGGAGTTTTAACTGAGGAGAGTAAAAAATGGGCCCGATACCCTTCAGACTAACCAAAGCTAGCTAGGGCGTGTAGAAAGCCGCACTAATTTTTCTAAAAAGCTCTTTTTAAAGCTAATACAGACTTATAAGTTGAGAGCATTTTTTAAGATTCTACAGCCCCATAAGTTAGACTGTTGCAAAACGTATCAAAATCTGCTCATATAGCCTATTCAGTTTCAGGACAATCAGCCGAAAGTGCTGTTCAGCCAAGAGTTCACCAACAAGTGACTAGGTCGTGTTAACATTAGAAAGCCATACTACTATCGAATATCCACACGACCTAGGAGCTAAGAACTAGGAACTAAGAACTTATTTGCGAATGCTTGAGAAAGGTAGGAGGGCTTCTTTGAATAAAGAAACACTGAAGAAACTCAACAGTATTTTTAGATTTGTATGGCCCTATAAGGGCTATTTCCTAGCAGGACTGCTTTGTTTATTTTTATCAAGTTTAACTTTATCGGCTTTTCCTTATGCGATGGGGAAGCTAGTAGATGCTGCTAGCACACCAGAGGGAGCTTTCAACACTATCCTCGAAAATATCGCTCGTGAACCTACCCTTTGGTTACATAATAAAGTCAATCAAGTTGGCCTAGCACTATTGATTATTTTACTTCTACAAGGCATCTTCTCATTTCTGCGCGTTTATCTTTTTGCTATTGTAAGCGAAAAGACGTTGGCAGACATTCGCTTGACGCTTTACAAGAAATTGATAACACTCCCTTTGCTTTTCTATGATAAAAAGCGAATAGGTGAACTAACCAGCCGAATCACTACCGATGTTGCGTTGTTGCAAAATACGCTTTCTCTTACTTTAGCTGAACTGTTCAGACAGGTAGCGACACTTATCATAGGTATAGGTATTCTGTTTTATACCATTCCTCACCTAACGCTCTTCATGTTAAGTATTTTCCCTTTGGTAGTTTTTCTTGTCTTTCTTTTTGGCCACTTTATACGCAAACTCTCCAAAAAAACACAAGATGAACTAGCAGGTGCCAATGTTATTGTAGAAGAAACCTTACAAGCTATTCATACCGTCAAAGCGTTCACCAATGAGCTGTTTGAAGTGATGCGATATAATAAATCATTACAAAGCGTTATTCGTACTGCTTTAAAAGCAGCAAGTTATCGAGGTGGATTTATTTCATTTATTATTGTAGGAGCTTTTGGCTGTATTGTCGCTGTCATGTGGTACGGGGCTATTTTAGTACAAAAAGGCAGCATAAGTGTAGGTGACCTACTTTCTTTTATTCTATATACGACCTTCATTGGGGGTTCTCTAGCAGGCTTAGGCGATATTTTTAGTCAGGTACAAAAAACAGCGGGAGCCTCTGATAGAATAATGGAGATTATTCATGAAAAAGGAGAGACTGAGCTACAAGATACTAAGGAGCATAAGGGAGTAGCTTTCCAGGGAAACATTCAATACAAAGCAGTACACTTTGCGTATCCTACAAGAGAAGATGTAAAAGTACTCAATAACCTCAGTTTTGAAGTAAAGGCTGGCGAAAAGGTGGCCTTAGTAGGCCCTAGTGGTGCGGGTAAGTCAACCATCATTCAGCTACTGATGCGCTTTTATGATAGCCAGCAGGGGACCATTAAAATCGACGGCCAAGATATTCGTACCTATAGCATAGCTGACTTAAGAAAACATATTGGGATTGTGCCCCAAGAAGTAATTCTATTAGGAGGTACTATTCGAGAGAATATCGCTTACGGTAAGCCAGGCGCTAGTGAAGAAGAAATTAGAATGGCTGCGCGCAAAGCCAATGCATTGGCATTTATAAAAACATTTCCTGAAAAATTCGATACCGTAGTAGGAGAGAGGGGAGTGAAGCTCTCCGGTGGCCAACGACAACGTATTGCTATTGCGCGCGCTATTCTCAAGAATCCTACTATTCTTGTGCTCGATGAAGCTACTAGCTCGTTGGATGCGGCCGCTGAGGTAGCGGTTCAACAAGCCTTGGATGAATTAATGAAAGAAAGAACAACGATTATCATAGCCCATCGTCTTGCTACTGTGCGAAAGGCTGATAGCATCTATGTGCTTCAAGAGGGCAGCATCGTTGAATCTGGTAAACACGAACAGTTAGTGAGCAATGAGAATGGGGTTTATAGTAAACTCGTTAAGCTACAGTTTGAGCTACCTACTTAAGCTCTTCTCGTCAAATGACCTATACGAATTTGCGCCCCCTCTGGGCTGTACAGTTGCCAAAACTACCCAATTTTGCCCTTGGGTAGGATAAGCATAACGGACACCTGGCTACTGGTTATGGGGTAACCGGCATAGAAAGGACGTGACCTTTATCTAGGCTCATCTATAAGGAGTGGTCTGTGCTAGTCTAGCCACCCAAGCCATTGGAGTAAAGCAGCTAGGGTAGACCTACTCCAACTCCTTGATTTTAGGGCCTGTAGAAAGCTTCCCTAATTTTTCTAAAAATCTCCTTTTAAAGCCAATAGAGGCTATAATTTGATAGAATTTTTTAAGATTCTACAGCCCCTTTTATGATTGAGATTGAAAGAGGAGAGCATTCCATTTAAAATCACACTACAAAAATTATTTTCCTAAGTGAGCAAAAATTTATAACTAATTTATAAATTTTAGTAATAAATAGCTATACTTAGTAACTTAATATAAAAAATAAACTAAATAAACTAAAATAAATGATATAAAATTCTTACAATCATGCATAAAAATAGTCTATCTATTATTTTGGTCGCTACACTGCTGGTTGGTGCATGTAAAAACAGCAATAAGGGTGAAAATGCTGTTACACCACATGACCCTATAGGCAAACATGACAACAAGGGTAAAATAGCGCTCATAGATACTGTAGAAAAATGGATAGCTGAGAGGGACCATAAAGAGGTAGTAGTCTACCTAATAGAGCAGGGTGCTACCGTGGATGCAACAAATCAGTATGGCTGGACGCTGCTGCACTGGGCAGCTCTCAATGGCCATAAAGAGGCAGTAAACTTACTTTTAGACAAGGGCGCAGCTGTAGATACCACAGATAGTGATGGTTTGACGCCGCTACACTGGGCAGCTCTCAATGGCCACACAGCGGTCGTAGAACTCCTTATAGACTATGGCGCGAATAAAAAGGCAACAGATAACGAGGGTAGGACGCCGCTACACTGGTCAGCTCTCAATGGCCATAAAGAGGTAGCAAGCTTACTTTTAGACAAGGGCGCAGCTGTAGATACCACAGATAGTGATGGTTCG
>JAKSDE010000265.1 GCA_022360235.1 Cytophagales bacterium | reverse complement strand
TTATGCGGGGTATGATTGCCAGCTAACGCTCTGGCTAGACGTTAAAAATCGTCGTTTCCATCTCCAAGATGATGGAGAGGGAATTCCTCGCGCTAAGTTGTCCAAGATATTCGAGCCATTTTACACGGGTAGTAGCGTAGGGAGTGGCATAGGGTTAGGGATGTGTAAAAAGATCATGGAGGGTTTAGGCGGTCGCATCTACTGTCGTTCAAAACAAGGAGAGGGTTCTTACGCCGAGTTTGTGATGGAGTTTCCGCCCGTCGAGGAAGCAAAGAAAGTGTTAGGCGTAGCGAGTTCTTAGTTTCGAGTTCCTAGTTTCGAATCTTCATACATAATTAAGCGGGAGGGTCTTTCCATCGCTTGGAGCAGGGTGTAGCGGAGTACGTTAAGGGTTACCCCCTATTTGGATCAACTTACGATTTTTCTTATATTCAGTGCTAGGGGAGGGAGAAGCCTTTCTAAGGAAAAGGCACTACTACTAAGGCAAGATAAAGAAAGATAGCCGTAGATTTGTTGCTAATGCTTTAGCGCTACTAAACTATATATACATCCCTTTTATTCAACTTTTCATGCAAGAGAAGGTACGCTCATTAGTAGTCAGTTGTATAATTTATCTCACGCTGATTCTTAGTGTAAATGCACAAGAATTGGAAAATGAGGGAAATGCTTCTTATACGCTTCAAGCATGTATTAGCTACGCCTTACAAAATAGTCCGATCACAAAAAATGCAGAGCTTTCAAAAAAAAACGCAAAAGCAAAGGTAAGAGAGATGAGAGCCCAGGGGCTACCTCAGTTGAATGCTAAGGCAGGCGCAACGTACAACTTTATTTCTTCGGAACAATTAATCCCCCAAAAATTTACTGATAAAAACAACACATCCGATGATTTTATAGCAATACAATTTGTACCTGATTATAATACCTCAGCAGAGGCTAACCTCAATCAGCTTATTTTTGATGGCACTTATTTTGTTGGGCTAAAATCAGCGAAGACGTACAGAGAACTTTCTGAAAAAGAACATATTAAAAGTAAGATCGACGTAATAGAGGCAGTTATGAAAGCTTACTATACAGTTTTGGTAAATAAAGAGCATTTAGTAAGTATTAACGGTAATTTCAATAGGCTTAGAACTTTACTAGAGGAAACAACCATTATATATCAGAATGGCTTTGCCGAAAAGGTAGATGTAGATAGAATTAGCGTGCAGTACAATAATATGGTTGTTGAGAAGAAAAAGGTCGAAAATTTACTCGAGATAAGCTATGATTTATTGAAGTTTCAGATGGGAATGCCCCTTAGTCAACCTTTAACATTAGCAGACAATATTAGCGCTATTGATTTAGATTACAAGATAACAAGAGAGGTTGATTATGAGCAAAGAATAGAGTATGCTATCTTAAGTACAAATAAGAAGTTAGCCAAATTAGCTATTAAGCATAATAAAGTACAGTACTTACCTAAGTTAGGTGGCTTTGCTAAAATTGGTGCATCAGCAGGCAGCAATAAGCTTAGTGATTTGGCACCCGCTGGAGATCGCTGGTTAGCGAATGGTGTCGTTGGAATTAACCTCTCTATCCCTCTGTTCGATGGTCTTATGAAAAGTGCTAGAATACAACAAAGAAAAATAGCATTGGCACAAATCGACAATGAGTTGGTAAATTTAAAAAATAGCATTGATCTCCAACGCAAAGAGGCAAGTGTCAACTTTAAAACAAGCTTAGAACGTTTAGAAGTACAAAAAGAGAATTTAGAATTGGCAAAAGAGGTTTTCCGTATTTCTAATGTAAAGTATAAAGAGGGTATGGGCGCTAATTTAGAAGTTATCAATGCTGAACAAGCGCTTAAAGAAGCGGAAGTTAACTATTATAGTGCTTTATATGAGGCGCTGATCAATAAAGTAGAACTTGACAAAGCTACGGGTAAGTTACTTGAAAATGAAGTATTTTAGGAAGTGTTACATAGAGATAGTTAAAAAGGTTTTATGAATTTCATCAAAGCCACCCTACTCATGGAGAAAACATGCTATCTTTAACTCATATTTCGCGCCAAATTTTCTGCAATACACTTCAACTTAGTTCCTAGTTCTTAGTGCTGATGTTGCTTTCAAAACATATAAGGTGACTGAGACTCCTTTAGAGGAGCAGGGTATGACCAAGTCTCAAAGCCCCTTGAATGAGGAGGACCTAAAACTCGGAACTCAGAACCCAGAACTCGGAACTCAGAACTCAGAACTCGGAACTCAGAACTCGGAACTCAGAACTCGGAACTCAGAACTCGGAACTCAGAACTCGGAACT
>JAKSDE010000414.1 GCA_022360235.1 Cytophagales bacterium | reverse complement strand
TTCGATTAAGTTAAGGAAAGATTTATAAAAAACAAAAATTTTTTAGAAAATTTTTCAATATTTTCAAAATATGGGGCTGTAGCATCTTAAAGAATTCTACCAAATTATAGGCCTGTATTGGCTTTAAAAGGAGATTTGTAGAAAAATTAGGGAAGCTTTCTACAGGCCCCTTCAAGCTGTTTCTCGTTTCAACTCACCCAACAAACAAATAGTCAGCTAAATCGATAGCTAGATAAATAAAAATGGTATTGCTAAATTTGTAGAACAAAAGCAATAGTTCGTCTGTTTGCAGTAAGTAGAAGGAATAAGAATACACCATGCAAAAACTGAGTTTAAGGCAGACTTTAACTCCCAAATTATCGCCTCAACAAATACAATTCACTAAACTACTACAGGTACGTTCAGATGATATGGGGACGCGTATTGAAGAGGAACTCGAACTAAATCCAGCGCTAGAAGAAGGAAAAGATAAAGAGAGCGAGGACGAGGATAGTGAATCTACACCAGAGGAGGAAGTAAATATTGAAACGTACTTGAGAAACGATGATACAGGGTATAAGCTGCAGAATAGCAGTTACAAGTCTTATGATAAGCAAGAAAGAGAAACCCGTATTACTATTCCCCACTCTCTTAATGAGCAATTGTTAGATCAGCTTAGTTTCCTAGAATTAACTGAGCATCAACAGAAAATTGGTCAACAGATTATTGGAAGTATCGAAAGTGATGGATACATACGCCGTAATCTCCATGCTATTGTAGACGATTTGGCCTTTACACAATATATTGAAACCAGTGTAGAGGAAGTTGAGAAAATCTTAAAAAAGATACAAAGCTTTGATCCACCAGGGATTGGTGCAAGAAATTTACAAGAATGTCTATTGCTTCAACTAAAAAAGAAAGAAAAACATAGCGAAATTAATCAACTGGCTATTAGCATCATAGATAAATGCTTTGATGAATTTACTAAAAAACATTATGATAAAATTACTAGAAAGCTGGGTATCACAAACCAAAAATTTCTCAAAGAGGCACTTAATGTAATTACGAAGCTCGATCCTAAGCCAGGCAGTAGTGACGAATCGAGGAGTAGCCAAGTTTTATACCCTGACTTTGTCGTTACAAAGCAACATGGGCACTTGGAAGTTTTGCTGCGTTCGAGCAATGTACCCGAACTGAGGGTGAGGAAGAACTACACCAAAATGCTAGAAACCTACCAGAAGCGTAGTAAAAAAAATAAAAAGTTAAAAGAGGCTGCTTCCTTTGTGAGACAAAAGCTAGAGGCAGCAAAGTGGTTTATCAATGCTATCAAGCAACGACAACAGACACTTCTGAGTACCATGGAGGCGATTCTAAAGTTCCAACATGACTTCTTTATAGAAGAGGAGGAAAGTAAGTTAAAACCAATGATCCTTAAAGATATTGCTGAAGAGATTGGTATGGATATCTCTACTGTATCAAGGATAGTAAGTAATAAAGCTGTACAGACCGACTTTAGTATTTACCCGCTTAAGTTTTTCTTTTCTGAAGCAGTAAGTACTACATCCGGAGAAGATATAAGCAATAGAGAGGTGAAAAAAACTATTATAGAAATCATTAAAAATGAAAATAGGCATAAGCCTTATTCTGATGAAAAAATTGTTTCTATCTTAAAAGAAAAAAAAGGTTATAACATCGCTCGGAGAACGGTAGCTAAGTATAGAGAACAACTTAGTATTCCTGTAGCAAGGTTAAGAAAAGAAGTATAGGGAGTAGCAACATAGTCTTGAAAAAATTGTTCCATACACGTAAAGTCTACCAACATGACCTACTAGTTGAAGATAAGTATTGAGCTTATTACAAAAATGGATAAGAATATAGTAAATTGTTTTTTATTCCAAACTAACGCGCTTTCGACAAGATAGTACGCATAGGCAGTAAGTTAATAAGCGAAAAATTACCGTTTTTCAAAAAAATAGCAATACGTACCTTTTCAATATTTATGCCAGGTTGCCCCCATAAAAATATATTGATCCATGATGATTCATCGACCCCGTAGTAAGTTATATTTTTAGTAATTTGAAAGCTAAGTACAAATTTTAAAGAAAGCTATTTATACCGTTTAAGGATCGCGTACTGTCTTAAAAATAGTAAACTAGCGTAGTAAGCACTCAACTACTTTGCATTAAATAACTTACTTAATATAAAGGTATATATGAAAGATATAATCATTACCATTGACGGTCATGGAGGATGTGGAAAAAGTACTACAGCTAAAGCAGTAGCTAAAGCGCTAGGTTACATGTATATAGACTCAGGAGGGATGTATCGAGCAGTAACGCTTTATTTTCAAGAAAATTATATACAATTAACCAATCTTAAAGACATTAAAAAAGCGCTAGCCGCTATTGACATCCAATTTATCTGCAATCCTACCACTGAAACCAATGAAATATACTTAAATAGACTCAATGTTGAAGAAAAGATTCGCGCCATGGATATCACAGAAAAAGTAAGTCAAGTAAGTGCTATTCAAGCCGTGAGGGATACAATGGTTCATTTGCAACAAAAGTTGGGGAAAGATAAACGTATCGTAATGGATGGAAGAGATGGAGGCACTACTGTTTTTCCTCATGCAGATTTAAAAATATTTATGACTGCCGACATAGACGTAAGAGCCGAGCGAAGGCAGAAAGAGTTGATGGAGAAAGATCAGTTGATAGATTTTGACGAAGTAAAGAAAAGTTTGCTAAAAAGGGATCTTATGGACAAAACACGTGAGGTAAGTCCTTTAAGAAAAGCAGAAGATGCCATTGAGCTAGACACTACGCATATGCTTTTTCATGAGCAGGTAGAAGAAGTCTTGAACCTAGCCACCCCTAAAATTATTGAAATGAAGCAACAAAATTCAGCGACCTAATTGCCTCACGGAGACTGACCTTTTTACAAGACCTCATTTTACTTACTTTCTACGAAATTTCCGTTCTAAAGCAATGATAGCCTTTTCAATAATTTTTTGAACACTCAATCCGTACTTTTCCAAAAGCTCTATAGGTTTTCCGCTTTCTCCAAACTGATCATACACGCCTACATACTCCAAAGGTGTGGGATAGTATCGACTTAACGTTTGGGCAATACTATCACCCAGTCCTCCGTTAATTTGGTGCTCCTCTGCAGTAACTGCACACCCTGTTTTAGCGACAGAATCAAGAATAGCGTCCGTATCAAGGGGCTTTATAGTATGAATGTTAATCACTTCAACACTAATCCCCTTCTCCGCTAAGATAGCTTCTGCTTCAATAGCATGATATACCATGTGTCCCGTTGCAAAGATACTTACTTCATTGCCTTCAATGAATTTAATCGCTTTTCCAATTTCGAAAGTTGGCACTTCTGGGGTAAATACAGGTACCTTGGGTCTACCAAAACGTAAGTAAACAGGCCCTTCATAGGATGCTATAGCAATCGTAGCTGCCTTGGTCTGGTTGTAGTCGCAAGGATTGATGACCGTCATATTAGGAAGCATCTTCATCATACCTATATCTTCTAAGATTTGGTGGGTAGCGCCGTCTTCCCCTAAGGTAAGACCAGCATGAGAAGCACATATCTTTACGTTTTTATTTGAATACGCAATACTTTGGCGGATTTGATCGTAAACTCTCCCTGTCGAAAAATTAGCAAATGTACCTGTATAAGGAATCGTCCCCCCAATAGTCATTCCTGCTGCAATACCCATCATATTTGCTTCGGCAATACCTACTTGGAAAAATCGATCTGGAAATTTCTTTTGAAAAGCATCCATTTTCAAAGAACCCATAAGGTCAGCACATAAGCCAACGACATCTGTGTTTTGGCTTCCTACTTCTAAAAGACCAGCACCAAAGCCAGAACGCGTATCCTTTTTTTCTGTGTAAGTATATCGGATCATCAATGATATATTACTGTCTTGTACTTACTATGTTCTCGAAAATACAAGCTAAAAGCTACTATTACTTCTCCTCCCTCACCTTACTTAAATATTGAGCAAAAGCTAAGAGCGATTGTTCTTCAAAGGCATTGGCAATGATTTGCAGGCCTATGGGTAGCCCCTCCTTATCCACTCCATTAGGAATGGAGATAGCTGGAACACCTGCTACAGAAGCTTGTACTGTGTAGGTGTCTGCTAAGTACATAGTAAGTGGATCTTGGGTATAGCCGCCTAATCTGAAGGCAGTAGTAGGTGTAGTAGGAAGTATGATAAAGTCATATTCAGCTAGAATTGCTTCTGTTTTTTCTTTAATAAGCCTTCTCACCTTTTGGGCCTTTACATAGTAAGCATCACAGTAATTAGCACTCAATGCAAAAGTTCCTAGTAAGATTCTCCGTTGTACTTCTTTGCCAAACCCTTCTGTTCTAGTTTTATTATATATAGATGTCAACGTTGTTGCATGGGGACTTCTATATCCATACCGCACACCATCAAAACGGGCTAGGTTGGCACTCGCTTCTGCTGTGCTAAGTAATTGATACGTTGGAAGTACATATTCCAAAAGGGAGAAGTCTACCTCCCCTACTTGATGTCCTTCACTTTTGAGGAAGCGAATTGTTGCAAGGGTATTGCTTCTAATCTCTTCTTGGAGCCCTTGGTGTTCAAGCGTTTCTTTAAGATAGGCAACTTTGACTTTCTTGTTAAGTGTCAGCTGTTTTGTGTAAGGGGGTACGGTTTTTTTAGCTACTGTACTATCAAAATCATCTTTTCCTGCAATTACTTCCAAGACCGTAGCACAGTCTTCTACATTTTTGGACAGGATACCTATGGTGTCAAAAGACGAGGCATAGGCGATAAGACCATGTCGGGAAATTCTAGCATAAGTAGGTTTGAGGCCTACGATACCACAAAAAGCAGCAGGTTGCCTTACAGATCCTCCTGTATCGCTACCTAAGGCTACGTGGCACATGCCTGCTTGTACTCCTACGGCAGAGCCTCCAGAAGATCCTCCTGGTACTTTTGTAGGGTCAATGGGATTTAATACAGGCCCGAAAGCAGTGTTCTCATTAGAGGATCCCATACCAAACTGGTCACAGTTTTGGTGTCCCATAATAATTGCATCTTCGTCAATAAGTCGCTGGACAACTGTAGCACTAAACTGCGAGATAAACCCTTCTAACATCTTACTACTCGCTTGTACAGGATGATCTTGATAGCATAGTAGGTCTTTTAATCCTACTACTAGGCCGGCTAGTTTACCTCCTTTTCCTTCCCGTATTTTTTGATCGATTGTACGGGCTCTCTGGAGTGCTTCCTCTTCGTAGATAGTAAGAAATGCATTGAGGTGCTTGTTTTTCGCTATGTTAGCTAGGCAATGCCTTACTTCTTCAAGGCAGTGATCTCTACCTTTAGACGTGACCGCATGAAGTGCGCCAAAAGAAGGATGTACTTTCAAAACCACTAATCTTTTTTCGCTTCAGAGGGCCCTTCTATTTCATCTTTGATTTCTTTTGTGGCATCTTTGAATTCACGAATGCCTTTTCCTAAGCTTCTTGCGAGCTCAGGAATCTTTTTAGTTCCAAAAAGGATAACTAAAAGCGCAAGAATAAGGATTAGTTCCCCCCCCCTAAACTGCCGATGAAAGCTAATAAATATTTCATTGTAAGTGTGGATTTGTTAACAGGTACAAACTTAAGGAATAAAATTTTAGCACTCAAGCTACACATTGCCCCACAAAGTGCAGGCTATTCTTTTTATCAAAAGATTACTCCCCTTTTTCTTAAAGTTGCTATTAATATATAAATTCATATTGAGCTATGCAAGCGATTCAAGAAAAAAGATTACGACCATAGAGATTTTTATGGTAAAGCCAAGCTATTGACCTCTATCATATTTTTTAATTTCCGCTTCACATAGCTCCTTCGTAAGCGCTTCTAAGACCTTTACTCTCCCAGACAAGTATCCTAGCGCTTCTTTGGTGATGACGTAACTCTTTTTTCTATACCTTGCATCAACGTAGGCTTTTTGAAGCAGTTTAAAAAGACGCTTTTCTTCTTCCGTGGAACGAGGGAAGGCAGTAGCCATCTCTGCCTTTATTTTGCTGGCTAGATTGCCTAATTTTTCAATATCATGCAGCTTAGGCTTGTA
>JAKSDE010000273.1 GCA_022360235.1 Cytophagales bacterium | reverse complement strand
CTCCTTCAACAACCATGCCGTCCAACGCTCCTTGGTTTGTCCACCCAATACTATAGATCCACCTTTGAAAAATGGCGTTCAAAGGGGCTGTAGAAAACGAGGCAGGAATTGCTTCCATTCAGTCATGGTTTACCCTTTTATATTCGAATACGGTGCTTAAAGAGGTATGTCAAGCAACTTTTTGACGGGGAAAGGCGTGTTTTCTACAGTCCCCTATCGAAACCAGGAACTAAGAACTAGAACTAAGAACTAAAAAATAGAACCATCGAACGTTATTAAGGGACGACTTCCTAGTTTCGAGTTCCTGGTTCTTGGTTCCGAGTTTTAGGTCCTCTTCTCAGGAGTGGTAAAAATAAGTTTTCTCAATGATTCAATAAAAATATAACTATTTACTATTAAAAAATAATTCATCAAATAATTTTGAGAAAAAATTTAAAAAAGCTTGATTTTTAATCATTACTATTGCTATATTTAATTAATTTACCAAAGGAAAGGGAATAAAATATTGTAAGATAAAAATTAAAATGATGGATATAACCGATACTTTAAAAGAAAGCGTAAACTATTTCAGCCTAGACCATATGCTCGTTTATTTATTCTTACTGATCATGCTAGTCGTAGGCTTTTTGGTAGGGCGAGCCAATAAAGATATAAATGAGTATGCCCTGGGGGGCAGGTCGTTTGCTACTATAACCCTGGTAATTACCTTTTTGGCAACGGCTGTAGGAGGAGGCTCTACCCTCGGTATAGCAACACAAATATATGCTGATGGTATTATCATGATAGTGGCAGGTTCAGGTTACTTTATCTCTTACTTACTGATGGCCAAACTGGTGGCTCCTAAAATGGAGCGCTTTGAGGGATGTATCACCCTGGGTGATGTAATGGGGCAATTATATGGAGAACGGAGCAGAACGGTGACAGCCATCATCGGCTTTTTATTTTCTATCCTCATTGTTGCCTCCCAGTCACTGGCCCTGGGCTATGTTTTTGAATCGCTCTTAGGGATGAAGCGTAATACAGGCATTGCTATTGGTGGACTCACTGTCGTGGCTTATTCTGCTTTGGGAGGCATCAAGTCCGTGGTTATCACCGATGTGATTCAGTTT
>JAKSDE010000110.1 GCA_022360235.1 Cytophagales bacterium | reverse complement strand
AGAAAACTTGACAAAAAATATAGGGCTTGAAGGAACGATGGTTTCCATTGGTTTTGTGGTAGGACCAATGCTGGCGGGCGGACTTATCATTTTACTTGGTGTTGAGGGAGAAGAATCTATTATCCCATTAATAGTTTTGGGCCTTTCACTCTCACTTTTGAATATTTTTCTCTGTTATCTATTCAAGGAGACAAATAACCATTTAAATAAGGGAAAATTTGATTTTCGTTCAACCGTTAACCCACTTTCCAATTTCAGGGAATTTCTAACACTCAAAACAAAAAATAGATTACTATATCGCCTTTTGATCTTGAATGCTTGCTTGGTTTTGACCCTAGGTTACTACCATTATTATGTAACATTTATAAGCCTTGGAGAACTTAGCATGTCACCAAAAGAGATTTCGTTTTTCTTTACTTACATGGGGTTAATAAGTATTATAGTTAGTTATATCTTTTATACCAAATTAGCCCACCGGGTAAATCCCACTCGGTTCATCTCAATCATGGCTTTAATCGGTGTATTGGTGCTTCTGAGCTACACTTTTATCGGTGCATCGAAAGTGTTGATCTACGTGGTGGTGACGATTGATTGTCTCACGCTTAGTTTAATCCCGGGGGTGCTAGAAAGTCAAATTGGTGACCAGGCGACCAAAGAAAACCGGGGAAAGATTTTTGGAATTAATCAAATGATTTCAAGCCTGTCAAGTATTGTAACGGCGGTTGTTTTTGGATTACTAACAATATTTTCAATCGAATTGCCATTTTATTGGTTTGCGATTTGCCTGGTATCGCTGGTTTTTACCAATACATTGGTTAATACAAGACAAAAAACTACTGCCAGCAGTGTATGAAAAAATACTAACGGTGTAATCATTAAACGCAGTATAGCTTCAAAACAGCCCGGATACAGGCTCATTCCTTGCTCAAAAACGGCAACTTGCCAAGTTGATCAGGATTCTAATTGGTTGTTATAAATTTTTCAAGGATGCAAGGCATAACACATGCGTACTTTTCAAACCTGGAAAGAAAAGGCTCGATATTGAGTCCCGT
>JAKSDE010000305.1 GCA_022360235.1 Cytophagales bacterium | reverse complement strand
CCGCCATTGCCAACGCCTTGAAGGAAGCTTCGGAGAATAACCGTATACAAGTACAAGAAACGATTCTGGCACATTGGAACGCCCAGGCTTCCTTCAACGATGCTGTCGAGAAGAATGAGGCCAATCGAGTAGAAGCCTTGCTCAAAGATCCTCCGAAAAAAGCGGCCATAGGCAAGGAAGCTATCCAAGACGGATTGAAAAAAGCCGCTAACGATGAACCACCCAAGCCCGCCGTGGTGAAAGCCATTCTTGAGAATCTAACGCCGGCAGAACTAGCCCAAGCGTTGAAAAAAGCTGCTAGGAAGGGAGATGATAAAGTAGTAGCAGCTATCCTAGATAACGTAAAAGATCAACTATCACCTAGCGACGTGGGCCAAGCGCTTAAACAAGCCGTCCAAAATGGGCAGGACAAAGTAGTAGAAGTAATTTTAGGCAAGGCTTTCAATGAAATTACAGCTCCAGTGCTCCAAGAGGCTTTCAAAACTGCAGCCAGCGCAGATGCAACAGCACCCATCGTAGCAGTCCTCCTTAAGAAGGAAGCAGCGCAAAGAAAAATAGGAAATACAGCCATTGCCAACGCCTTGAAGGAGGCCTCTAGTAATAACCGTACAGAAGTAGAAAAGGCGATTCTCGATCATTGGAATATAAATTCGGCATTCAGCAAGGCGGTAACTAACAATAATGAAGCTAGAATAGAAGACCTGCTCAGTAATGCTAAGACAAAAGCTAAGGTAGATCAACAAACTATCCAAGACGGATTGAAAGAAGCCGCCAACGACCCAGCTAAGACAGCCGTCATGGAGGCCATTCTAAAGAATCTAACACCGGCAGAAATAGCTGAAGCCTTGCAACAAGCCCTTACCGATAGAGAAGATAAGGTAGTAGAAGCTATTCTAGCATGGTTAGGTGACGATCCTGATAAGATAGCCGCTGTCTTAGAAGCTGCTAAAAAAGATAATAAGTACCCTGCTGCTGCTGCAGCTATTTTAGAATGGTTAAGTAAGATAGAGGATAATGCTATAAGAAATACCTTTAAAACTGCAGCAGAGAAAGGCTATACATCATTAGTAGTAGCTATTCTAGATAACGCAAAAGATAAGCTAACTAATGATGAGATAGGAGAGGCTATAAAGGTTGCAGGAGAGAAGGGTCATGCCGAGACAGTAGAGGCTATACTTAATAATAATAACACACCACTCGACAAAGACTTGGCCTTAGATTGGCTTATAAAAGTTGGGGTGTTGAACGCCGCAATAAAGAAGAATCGAGTGAAGGTAATAGAGACTGCACTAAATAATAGAAAGCTACGAGATATGATAAATTCTTTAGAAAAGAATAAGCAAGGTTCCATCGCACAACACTTACTGATAGCTACAATAGCTGTAGGCAAGAGTGCCAAGATCGTAGCGGCTATGTTTGATATTCAAGTAGTAAAAGAAATTGTAGAAGATCCTAACCTTAACTGGGTTGTACGAGATGCATTTAAAGCAGCCGCAGGGGTAACTGAGAGGATAGGCGGAGATCATGACAATCTAGGAAAAAATGATGCTGCAGTAATACGTGCCATTTTAAAACATGAAGGAGCAAAAAAACAATTAGATAGGACCACTCTAAAAATTTCGCTGGACAAGGCTACAGAAGAGGACAACAGAAAAGTAATTAAAGCCATTCTAGATAGTAAAATACTACTAGTAAAAGACGACATAAGGCATGCTATAAGCATTGCGAGCGATACAGAGACCGTGGAATTGCTTGAAGGGTATTTGGCCTCCTGGCCTTAAGCAAGCTCCCTGTTCCGAGTTCTGCGTTTCGAGCTATACACTGTGGCAAAACAAGGTAGAAGTCCACCATGTAATGGCCCACACTGTTGAAATTTGATTTTCAATTATGTATTTTGAGGGGGAAAAATTTGCATTAAGAAACTCAAAAATTTTAGTTGGCAATATTTTATTCCTCCCTTCTCTCAGAACCGACTCGTAAGGCAAAAAAGTAAAACTTATATGTGACTCTGCAGAAAGAATTTGTTCTGGAATATCCTTTTGCTGAATATATACATTAAAAACCATATTGAACTCTTGGTATCTCTTGTGGTCTTCTTGCCAGTGACACTCTAAGCATCCTAGAAATGCACCTACAGATATACCAAGTTGACATTCTTCTTGAAATTCGCGCTGTAAACACATAGTAGCATCCTCATTCTTTTCTAAGGTGCCTCCTGGTAAAAAAAAGAAATCTTGTGCCTTATTGTAGCAAAACAAAATTTTCCCTTTCCTCTTTAATACTCCACGTGCTTTAATTACTATATGTTTAATTACTATATGATTGTTCATCGGCCCTTGAATTAATAACTAAGAATAAGAACTCGAAACTAAGAACTAGGAACCTAGTTGTTCAATAACTTACATTATGTTAAATAAAAAAACACAAATCCCTTACCCCTTCAATTTTAGACGTTAGAGTTGAACATGTAGCTAACTTTTCTTGTAGTCTTGGCGTCCTTCCTTTTGCGTAGGCTTGATAAAAAATTTTGTTTTAGTAAGTTTTATTTATATTTGTATAATAATACTTTCTATCAAGTAAGTAAAAACTAAAACTGTATAAAAAATGCAAAAGATATGCATACTGCTCCTAGTAGGAGTTGTATGCTGTTCCAAGAAGAAATATGAGCTGCTACAAGCAGAGAATGAACTTCGTATACAAATATCGGGTAGTAAGGAAGAGAAATTACTAGAGGCGGCAGAGAAAGGTGACAGAGGGAAAGTAGATTCACTTCTAGCCCAGGGCGCAGCGATTAACGCGAAGGATAATGCTGGGTTTACGCCCCTGCACTGGGCAGCAAAGAAGGGTCATCAAGAGGTAGTCACTCAGCTGTTAGAGGCGGGCGCAGAGATCAACGCAAAAGATCAGCAGGGTTGGACGCCCCTGCACTGGGCAGCACAAGAAGGCCATCAAGAGATTGTATTAAAACTAGCAAAACACGCAGCTAGAGCAGGGAGTAAAGAAGCTATTGAAGCGTTTTTAACAGTAAAACCTAATGAAGTTTATAAACCACATGATATGCTACTGCTACTAGAGGAGGCAGTCCAGCATAATCAGAGAAAGATTATCCCCTTCTTAAGTGAGATAGCCGCAGAAACCTTAAGAAGGAGCGGATCCATAAGATATGATGAGATAGCCCAAAAAATGAAAAATATACTAAAAGTTGCAATTATTAATGGAAGTGAGGAAATAGTAGGACATATTTTAGAAAAATTGGAGGAGAATATAGTAGAATGGTACAGAGATTTGAAAGATAGCACACAAAGAAACAAAGAAGTTTTAGCGGTTCTTGAAGCCTACGAATATTTATATAACTCAAGAAGCGATATTAAACCAGAGTACTTACAAGGCAGAGATTTTCAAAAAATATTGTATAATGATCAGACAATCTTACATCTTGCAGCCAAAACAAATAAAAAAATATGGACTTTATTTTGGCAAGCTAATCCAGACGCATTTGGTGCAAGAAATAGAAGCGGTATATCCCCTTTATCCTTAATTCAGAATAGATATAAGTGGCTTTTACTATGGGCGATTAGATTGGTAAAGTATCCTGTGAAAAACATGCAAAACGCACTGGTTTCTGGATTAGTATTTACTTTTTTAAGTATCATTCTCACTAAGTATATATGGTCAGAAGGAGGTCAGCCTATTCATACGCCTATTTATTTCAATCAATCTAGAGTGTTACATAAAGATAGTTAAGAAGGTTTTATGAATTTCATCAAAGCCACCATACTCATTGAGAAAACACGCTAGCTTTAACGTTAGCATGATCATTCGCAGCGATCTTGAAACAACCTTGCTTTTCTGGTAAAGCGGGTAAGAAAATGCCTGATGTTAACGTTGCTGCTCTCAGTAAGCCACGTATGGGCTTGACCACTAACATGTTTAGACTACTGCAAAACGTATCAAAATCCTCTTATATAGCCTATAAAGAAGAGAGGTAATCTAGTTTTGCAAAGGTCTTATGTTGATGCTATAGCTTACCAGTAAATCTTAAGACTACACTTACCAGACCCATATAAGAGGGTAGCTAAGGCGTGGACCTGAGGAGTTCCTTTTTTTCGCTTGTCTCCAATAACAAAGGTCCACTTGCACGCTTTGCATTAATATCTTTGTTTTCCTCTCACTTGTCCACTTTTTATTGATGTAAGTCCTTTGTAGTGTTTACAGAACAGATAGGGTTTTTCCACGGCTTTTTAGGCAAATTTAGGAAAAACTAGTTGACCCTTAGCAAGTATTCAATACTGTGTTTTTACACTTAAAATGATGATCTTAGCTCATAAAAACTCATCTATAGCGTAGTAATATTTGCAAAAAAAACCTGTATGGCACTACAAAACCTTGCAAAAAATAGATAGCTCCTAGACTACTGCCAAACGCATCAAAATCTCGAGTAGACCAGGGGAATCTCACCCCTAGTCCCTCACAAGTAGGGTAGAGTAATG
>JAKSDE010000222.1 GCA_022360235.1 Cytophagales bacterium | reverse complement strand
ATAAGTAATTGACGTTACCCGGAGAATACCTCATAGGATGAAAATATTTAAAAAGGAATGAGCCCATGGACTACCCTTTGCGCTCTGCTACGAGACTCGTCTGAATCTTGAAATGCTAGTTCTTCCCTCCTTGGAGGATAGATTTTACTGCTCCCACCGTTTCTACTATACCGGAAAACATTGTTTTGAAGACCTCACTTTTATTGTCCCAATAATGGAGTCTCCTCTGCTTTCAAGTTTCCTCTTTTTCTACTTGTAGTAGTTTCTTCTTCCTCTTCTACACTCAATTGGTAAAGTTCCTTAGAGCCCCAATCTTCGTTGTTACTTTTAAAAGATACGATAGCTTCTCCTGTCATCTTCAAAGAGAAAACTAAAGAGCTATGATCTGTCTCCTTACAAAACTTAGCAGGTTCATCATTGCTGTCATCCCAGAAATTAACGCTCCGCAGCATTCGGGAACTTAAATCGCATTCAAAAAACTGAGGGTCCTTCTCCCCCTCAGCAGTCACTACTAAATAGGGTGTATTATTAAGCGTGAAGACAGTAGGTATAGAATAAGAAAACCCTAACTTTTTTCCTCTCATAAATATTGAACTCCACTTATCATGAACGGGATCATACTTATAAATAATAATCTCTGAATCTTTTCGTATTAAGAAATATCCTTCCTTATTACCATTGAGGGTAAAAGCTAAAGCATCATATAATTCAGATGGAATGGAAGCCCGCTTCTTCCAGCTGCCTAGGGAGTCACATGCATAGAAGTCACTAAGAAGGATGGGATCTCCTACCTTAACGCCGTCGCCATGGAAGTAGCCATCATCAGGGAGTTCCTCATATTCGAAACTCCTTCCACCTCCCACATAGCCGAATTCTTCTCCATCTGGACCTACAAGTGAGAAGCTTCTTGCGCCTACTCTAGGTACACCCGGAAAAGGCTTTTCTACCTCCTGCCAACTATTTTTTTCAGGGTTATATACCCAAAATTTCTTATTACCTATCGTATCTTCGTCACCAGATTGTCCTAGCCCCACATATAATTCACCCGCAAGACAGAAATAGGTAGGTTCTTTTAAATTTTCCACTATTGGTGGTGGCGCAGCCATATTTTCAAAGATTCTATTAAGCATATCAAACTTCCACCATCCAGCGTGCGTTTTAAAGTATCCTGTGTCATTAATTACAACGCTGAAAGGACTGTTAAAAGTTACTGGAGCCCCTGGAAATCTTTGACCAAGAACTAATTTCTTAGCTGTTAATCTAGTCTTCCCCCCTTCCACCTTCACCTGACCTACATCAGGTGAAACTATCCGTTCTTGTTTTCTACATGAGCAAAGGCTACTTATAAGTAATATAATGAGTACTGATTTTCTTCGCATGATTTAGCTCCTTTTATGATATGAAATTTTTCTTCTCTTCCTTGTATCTACTGGTAAAGATAAGAAAAAATTTGAGACTAAAAAACAATTTTATTTTTTCTCAATGAACTTTTTTTCTATTATATTTGTATTTACATTAAATGAGGGGTCGACTGGAATTGACGGTAGGTGTAGATCATAATGTAAGCATGTCAGGTGTTGTGAGTATTACCTGTAAAACAAACTTACAAGCTAGATTAAATGACGAACAACCAGTTCACTGAGCTCCTGAAGGTGCCTTTATGAAGGTTTTACCGGTGGAGATTCCGGCTGCAGCCTAATTGAGAATTAGGAAGCAGGTGCCTCGTTAGCCCCTTGTTCTGCTAGGCTAACATAAGAGGTATCAATGGGCAGAACTAGTTATTGTAGGTACGTGATGCAATGGCGAAAACAAACGCGTATAAGGTGAGCCTGAGGTAGGTTGTTGACCTTGACGAGCCCGACAATTAACAGCAACTAAGCATGTAGAAAGTATTAGATTGGCTTAGCCGGACGAGGGTTCAAGTCCCTCCGACTCCACAAACTATTTGTATAAACCTTTATATAAGTTACACATCAATTTTTAACCGAGGTGGTTGCATTGTGGTTACTGCCCTACAGTCCGGCGTTGAATCCGATAGATCGTGGGTAGAAATGTATTCACTCTAAGCTCAAGGGGGTAAATTACCTCAAGCTATCGAGCGATACTAGGTGACCTTCCTCTTAGTATTTACTGACTACAGGTCTAAGAGGCATAGTACTGAAAAATTAGGCAATCTAGCCACCAAAATAAAGGATGAGAGAGTTACTGCATACCTTTGCTCCCGCCAAGAAGAAAAGCGTCTTTTTGAACTTCTTAGAAAAGCTTAGGTAGATGCACGGACAAGAACTATGTCATTACCCAAGAGGGACTAACCTCTCTGGCTGAATGCGTACAAGTGCGTATTTGTGCTCGTTTCCTTTCTCCAGCCGCCCCCTGCAGAGGCTTTCTACTCTCATTACCCTAGTCTATTGAATCTTACTCATCTTCCTCAGCTGGCTCACCTTGGTCCAGATATGCTTTCACACCCTTTTCTAGCAGGGGTTCTATGATCTCTTTTTTGCGGCCCGGTGCCTGAGGCTTACTACCCTCATTATCCTCTGCTAGCAGGAGTCTTACGATCTCGTTGTGGCCACTAGGAGCTGCCAAGTGCAGGGGCGGCATATCCTCTTTTTTCCTCACTGAGGGCCCTCCTAGTATATCTCCTGTCAGGCATCCTACGACCGCTGTATGGCCTCCTTCAGCTGCCAATTGCACGGGTTTCTTGCCCTTTTTATCTTCTATATTTCTATCTGCACCCTTTGCTACCAGGAGTTGTACGACCTCTAGATAGCCCTCTCTAGCTGCCCCGTGCAGGGGAGTACTAAGATTATTATTTTGTGCATTGACCTCTGCATCATTTGCTAGCAGGAGTTCTACGATCACTTCCTTTCCATAATAAGTTGCCACGTGCAGGGGCGTAACACCCCACCTATCTTTTACGTTGGTAACCGCACCCTTTTCTATCAGGATTCGTGCGATTTCTTCGTTTCCAGCTGCCCCGTGCAGGGGAGTACTAAGATTATTACTTCGTACATTGACCTCTGCATGATTTGCTAGCAGGAGCTCCGTGCTCTTTAGACAGCCATATGCTGCTGCATTGTGCAGGGGAGTACTACCATCACTATCTTTTGTATCGACTTCCGTGCCATTTCTTAGAAGTATTTCTACTACCTGTGGGTGGCGTCGAGCTGCCAAGTGCAGGGGCGTCTGACCCCACCTATTTTCACTGACACGTGCACCCTTTTCTATCACGTATTTTACGATCTCCAGATGGCCCTCTGCTGCTGCCTCGTGCAAGGGCGTACCGTAACAGCTTTCTGCATTGACATCTGTACCCTCCTCTTCTATCAGGCGTTGTACTTCCCTCAGACGGCCTTGTCTAGCTGCCTCGCGCAGGAGGAACCCATTATCAACGCTTACGCTCACATTCTTTTCTCGATAGGTCTCTAACTTTTTCCTAGTGCAGTTTACCGCTAACACGAGCAAGAGTAGCAATAGTACATTTAATCTTTTCATTTTTAATCAATTTTATAATTTTATTGAATTTACATGGTTTGAATTCTCTCTGATAAAACTTTATCCAAATGTAAAGTTAAAGAAAGATTAACAAAAAAAAAAATTTCTTTTAAAAAAATTTTTAAATGTAAGCTGCGTAGCGCCCACTAATGAGTCATTGATATCGACATCTAAAGATGTCTTTAGGACCTGTAGAAAGCTTCCCTAATTTTTCTAAAAATCTTAAAGCCAATAGACTTTCATGGATTTTCCAAACTTTTGAGTATATTTTTTGTCATATTTTTTTAATTTTAGTGTCATCAACCAATACTAAACAAAATTAGCAAGCTATGGAAGCAGCAGACGATTACTATGATACCAACT
>JAKSDE010000466.1 GCA_022360235.1 Cytophagales bacterium | reverse complement strand
TTGTGAATTGATTCCGCCAAATGATACTTGTCCCAATCACTATATTTGAACATCTCCCAGTACTTTTTTCGGATACTTTTATTTTGACCCGATAAACAAATCGCAAAGCGCAGCATTTTGTGATCTAAAACGATAACAAATTTCAATTTTTGTTTTTTTATGGGCCCTGTAGCTAAAGAAAAATAGGAGTAATTTGGATTGCCTTGATAAACATTTCCAAGTTTGAAATAAGAATCGTACTCTTTGTGAAAGAAAGCTCTTAATTCTTTCATGTAACCTATCAATTCATGAAAGTCCAAACGTATTTTACTGGGCCTGCTCTGTTCTTTGTTGGGGGATAATTTTACAAGACTCGTTTTGTTAAGTTTGAGGTTGCCTGTTTTTTCAAGTGGGATACAAATGTCCAATAGGAATTTTTGCTCGGGGTGCGTTCTATGGTCGTTATGGTACATTTCAAAATAGTCCCCATCTCTAAATTCATACCCTTTTTCAATTACCCACATGCACATACTTTTCCACGCCCTAGGGATCTCTTCTGCATTAATTTCAAATTTTCCTACCGCATAAATACCTTTTTGTATCGTAAAGGGTCTTATTTCTCCCTCGGCATTAATGTCCTGATCAATGGTTACACCTGCACTATATCTCACTTTTGAAAACGGGGTGATGTTAGGATTGTCATGGTAAATGGTGATTGCTTTAAAATTTGTGGTAGTTAACACTCCTTTTTTATGTCCCCATTCCATCAATCTTTGATACATATCTGCTATTTTTTCAAACTCTCCAATATGCATGATGGCGGCAAGCTTTATTTCCTGTAGTTCTTTTACAGTTATTTGTGCATTCATTTCAATCCATTTTTTAAGATTATCAATGCTACAAATGTATTTTTCGGCTGAAAAAGGGTCTATACCAATCTTGCTAAGTGTATTTTTTCCTTCCAACTTAAAACTTGTTGGAGTCATCCCATAAAATTTTTTGAAGGTCCTTGAAAAAGAGCTTCCGCTATTAAAACCATAGGTATAGGCGAGTTCGTTTATGGGTGTACCAGGACCACTAAGTAAGATTGAAGCAATGCGTTCTACTCGCTTTCTATTAATATATTCGTTTAAGCTTTCTCCTACAATGGTTGAAAAAACTCGATGAAAATGGTAAGGTGAATAATAAGCTTTTTGTGACAGTTGTTCAAGAGATAAGTTTGTATCAAGATGCTTCTCAATAAAATCCAAGATGAAATTTATTCGTTTGAGATACTCTCGTCTTGATTCCTTCATCTCATTTGTATTTCGTTTTTCAAATGTAACACAACAACCGGGTATTGCCCTACAGGGTATACATCCACTACGTACTTGTCTGAAACATAAAAGGTCTAACCGTTTTAAATTGTCTTTTTAATGCGTTCAAACTTTCGTATTCCTGTACATCAATTAGGGGCTATACATCAAAATCGTCCCGCCGAAACTCCTCAAATATTCTATAGCATCAGTTGGGTTATCAGCCTTGTGTTTCTTTTTCCAAGTCGATTTATCAATTATTATGCAATAGCATACATGCTCTACTTCAATCTTTGATAAATTAATACGAGCTTTGGAAACAAACTTGCTGATCCTGCCGATAATTCATTAATCTTGCCCATTTAAACTACTTATGGACTTAACGAAGCTTAATAGAAAGTATGGTAATAAACGAGTTATTATCACGGGAGCCAATAGTGGTGTAGGCTATGAAATGTTAAAAATATTGTTGGCTAATCATTGGAACATTCTTGCGCTTGATATCCATGTGAACAGGCTGGAAGAGATCAATGATCTTGGAAATAAATTATGTGTTCAAAAGGTAGATATCACAGATAGGATCCTGTTTGAAAAATCAATTTCTACCTTCTGCGAAACTAACGACGGGGTGGATATCCTATTTAATAATGCAGGTGTTGGCGAAGGGGCCAGGTTCAAAGACTATTTGCTGGATCACTGGGATTGGATCATTGATACCAACCTGAAATCTGTCATTGCAGGCAGTTACTTTGTCTTCAGCAAAATGCAAAAACAATCAAAAGGGTTAATTGTG
>JAKSDE010000445.1 GCA_022360235.1 Cytophagales bacterium | reverse complement strand
AGGAGTAGCAGAACAGAAAGCAAAAAAGTGCTGCCGTTGACCCGGAATCACCGCAGCTGGATGTACGTGCGAAGGACTGCCACTTGTGCGAAGAGCTGCCGTACGACTGTGTCGAGCAGAAGAGCCTTTGCTGTGGCGTTGTGCAAAGAAACGGTGTGGTAGCAAGTTTTGACGGTAGTTGCCATGACTACATACACTGTTTCAAGTGGCATTGGAAGGCGCGTATAGCTAGTGCTGTGCGGGGTGTTGCCATGGCTGTCAAAGGTTTAGAGTTCACCGTTCAGCCGCCGCGTCTGTATACTCTACAGCAAGGCACTCAGTTGGCCAACCTCAAGGGAAGACTTCAACGCTACCGTCAATTCCGCGTTCTCTATCGAAGTCTACGCTCGACAATAACAAAAGGTGGCGTGCACCTCCATAAATTGTCCACCAAGAAAGTACATCTCAATTTGCTAAACAACCAAATGCGTGGCCAGATAAGCGGCTGGTTCTCCCGGATCTCCCGCCCCTGCACAGCCCCAGAGACAAGCATGCCTAGTTGATAGGATCCAAGAATACTGTCCAGTCGCTGCCATCGGCGTATTATGGTGCAGATCGCAGACCAAGTGACAAGCGTAGGGGCCACGCGTTGCGCTCAGTGCTCACCTTGAAGCTGGTTAGCGACAAGTCAGCCACGCTCCTACCAGCCGCCTCTGCTATCCTCGACACCAGTTTTTGTGCCTAGGGTTGTGGTGAGGACAACATTCATCGGTGGGTGCCGTACGCCTGGTCCCTCATAAGGCGCCTGGCCCTCGCCCGTAGTCTAAAGCCAGCTTGTGAGTAGGTTGTCGGTGAGCACGTGGCAGGATGAGGCAGCCTTGATCGTGCAGCGAAGCACTAGCCGCCCCTTCTGTCGTGGTGCACACCGCTTTACGGTTGCCCCATCATTGCCCACGGAGGTGTGATAGGTGCCCAAGACCCCCGCAACAGCCAATGAAGCTTGTCTCTGCACGAGACAGCACGCAACAGCAGCTAAATGAAATGCCCGTAGCTCCT
>JAKSDE010000099.1 GCA_022360235.1 Cytophagales bacterium | reverse complement strand
AGTGTCACGTCAGCCCGTTTTCACGGGAGGCAAAGTTGGAACCTCTATCTACCGCCTTATTGATTCGGATGCCCTTTCGAGCTGGTAGCATTCGCTTTTTAGCACCTCCTCTGCCCGCTGTATCAGCGATACAACGGGTTTACCACGTTTATCGCGGTAAGGAGCACTGGATAGGTTGCTCTCTATGTACCGAAGCACTGGCGTTTTTTCCAAGAGATATCAACTTTCTCCTGGCGTTGGGATCGAACCCTAGCTTCTAGATGCGTGTCAGGTGGTTTCGCATCGACAGTATAGTAGAACGAACGTCTTTAGGCCCCATGGGAACATCATGGGTAAAGGTACACTTTTTCCTCTTAGCTATCGTTTTCCAATTGATACCCTACTTGTTGGGTTGTTGTCTTTCTTATCAATTTCAGCACCTTTACCTAACCGCAGTTCTACTTTCTTTATTGCTATTGAGGTTGTGCTAGCAAGCGCTTTACTTCGTCCTGATTCCCTCCCTTGGTAGCCTTAGGGAGAAGGCTACAGTACCAATCCTTCCTTCTGGAAAATCCTCTAATTCTGTCCAAAGGCCAGTTGATGGATCAAAATAATAAAAGTTATTATAGTTTCCGCTCCTACCCCCACCACTCCCCAATCCCACGTAGACTTTGCCACCAACAGCGCAGGCTACTGCACTATACCTTCCTACTCCTGGAAACGTATTAGCTGTGAATGCTAATTGTTCCCAAGTGCCAGTTGATGGATCATAACAATAAAAGTCACCTCTGGCCCCCTGCTCATCATCCCACCCCAACCCCACGTAGAATTTGGCACCAGCAGCGAAGGCTACTGCATCAGTCCTTCCTACTTCTGGAAAATTCGTTAATTCTGTCCAAAGGCCAGTTGATGGATCATAACAATAAAAATCCTTTCTTCGGGAACCACCTTCCCGACCCAACCCCACGTAGACTTTGCCACCAACAGCACAGGCTACTGCCTCACTCCTTCCTTTTCCTGGAAAATTCGTTAATTCTGTCCACCTGCCAGTTGATGGATCATAACAATAAAAGTCATTTTTGAAACCACCCTCACCGAACCCCAACCCCACGTAGACTTTGCCACCAACAGCGCAGGCTACTGCTTTACTCCTTGCTCCTCCTGGAAAATTCGTTAATTCTGTCCAATTGTTAGTTGATGGATCATAACAATAAAAGTCATTATAGTTTTTGTTCCTATCACCACTCCCCAACCCCACGTAGACTTTGCCACCAACAGCGAGGGCTACTGCATGCTGCCTTTTTTCTCCTGGAAAATACGTTAATTTTGTCCAAGCACCCTTTGATGGATCAAAATAATAAAAGTCATTTTTGGGGAAACGACCATCCCACCCCAACCCCACGCCAAGTACTTCACTACCAATAAAATCTACTACTTCCTTGTATCCGTTTTCTTTTGCTAGATCAGCAGGTGTTTTGCCTTTGCTATCTTTGACGTCGACTTCGGCGCCTCCTTGGATGAGGGCCTCTACTATCTCTTTATTGCCTTCCGCTGCGGCTTTGTGTAAGGCCGTCTGACCTGAGGCATCTTGTTGATTTAGCTCATCTTGGGAGAGTTGGTCTATTAATGCTTTGGCTTTTTCAGTAGCATTCACCTCAATGGCGCCTATTAAGTCTGCTAGCGTTGCTTTTTTACCTCCTAGCAAGTCTTTCAAATCTTTATGACCTGCTTCCTCGGCGAGGTCTCCGGCGGTTTTGCCATTATTGTCTTGGAGCGTTTTATCCGCACCCGCGTCTAGTAAAGCGTCTACTATATCCTTGTTACCGGAGGCAGCGGCTTTGTGTAAGGCCGTCTGACCTGAGGCATCTTGTTGATTTAGCTCATCTTGGGAGAGTGGGTCTATTAATGCTTTGGCTTTTTCAGTAGCATT